>CAMZGI010000092.1 GCA_947306305.1 uncultured Fibrobacter sp. | reverse complement strand
GTGGTGGTGTCTACTCTGTTGCTGGCAGTGTTACGATTAACGGTGGTGTCATCGAGGCTAATGGAGATTCCGGCGTTTATGCATCTGATATCGTTGTCAATGATGGCTCGATTACCGCGATGGGAAATATGTCTTATGGCATCTACGCTAGTAACAATATCTCGGTTAATGGCGGCAAAGTCGAGACTATTGGAGCACAAACTGGCCTCTACGCGTTTCAAGGTGGTATCGCAATCAATGATGGCTGGGTTATTGCTAAAGGTGTCACCAAAACTTTAATAGACGCCTACGGCATCTACGCTAATAACAATATCTCGATTAACGGCGGCAAAGTCGAGGCTAGTGGATATCACGGCATCTTCGTGTCTCAAGGCGATATTACGATCAAGGATGGTTCGATTACCGCGACAGGAATCTCTCATGGCATTCGCGCTAAGGGCGATATCAAGATTGACGGCGGCGTAGTCGAGGCTTTTAGCACTAGTGCTATTTACTCATTAGAAGGCTGTGTTATAGTTAATAGCGGCACGATTACCGCTATGGGTGAGTCGTATGGCATCGAAGCCAACGCGCGCGTCGCGATTAACGGAGGTTCGATTATTGCTAAAGGAAATCTCAACGGTGGTGCGGGCATCTTCTCCAGGAGCGATGTAACGATTAATGGCGGTGTCCTCGATGCTGAAGGTGGCCTTTATGGCATCCGCTCTTATAACGATATCATCCTTGGCTGGACGGATGCGGAAAATGACCGCGTCACGATAAGCCGTTTCTCCAGCAGAGATGGTTCTGTCAAAACCGCCGAGAACAAGGCTTTCAAGGACGAATACGGCAAGTTTTATTTTGGCACGTTCAGTGACGAAAAAATCGCTTCTATCGCTGGCAAGCCCCTTAGCCCACTACTCATTGAAGAGGCGTGCGCCCTCACCTTTGACACTGGCGACGAAAATGTTGTCGTTGAAACGCAGCTGGTTGCATGTGGCGAAGTTCCCGTAAAGCCGGGTAATCCAGCTCGCGTAGGTCATAAGTTCCTCGGTTGGTGGGCCGATAAGGAGGGCAATAACGCGTTTGACTGGACAAAACAACTCACCGCAAATGCGACCATTTATGCCAAGTGGGATGTCAAATACATTGACGAGAATGGCGATGAGCAGACCGTTGAGGATTATGTGCTGCTGACGGGCAACGAATCCGCTGACGACGGTATCTTCACGAAAGGCGGCTGGTATGTAGTCCAAGGCCAAGTGACTTACGATGATGGCAAATTTGCGTTCTCCTCAAAAAATTATGTAGATGTCAATTTGATTCTTGCTGATGGTGCCAAGCTGACCGCCAGTAATACGGCATATTTCAACAACCTCACCATTTATGCCCAGAGCACGGGCGAAAACATGGGGCAGATGGACATAGAGACGGATGGATCTTCCTCTTACTACTCTTACGCCATTAGATTAAATCAACAATTTGTTTTGAACGGCGGTGTAGTCAAGGCTGTTGGACGTAACTTTGGTATCTCCAGTGGTACTGGCGGTGTCACGATTAACGGTGGTGTCCTCGAGGCTGTAGGAGGCTCCTATGGTATCCGCACTCGTAACGATATCATCTTTGGCTGGACGGATGCGGAAAATGACCGCATCACGGTAAGCCGTGCCTACAGCAATAAGGGTGATGTCAAAATCGCCGACGGGCTATTGTTTACCGATGGCGAAGGGCATATTTATCATGGCTCGTTCAGCAGTGGCAAAAAGCTTGCTTCTATCGATGGCAAGACGCTCCGCCCCGACAGTCCCATTATCACGTGGTCCACGGATGAAAGCCGCGTTGTCGCGACGATCAACGGAATCTCCAAGAGAAAGGTGAAGTTCGGCTACGATTACGACGTTCTCGCAGACAACCCGAGTCTCTATGCCGATTCCGTAGTCCTTGACCGTGAGTTCACCCCGAACAAGTTCTCGACGCTTTCGCTCCCGTTCGATTTCCCCGCCAAGGACATTCAGGGGCTTTCGATGCTCCTCAAGTTCAACGGACTCAAGCAGAAGGAAGTCGATGGCAAAAAGCGGTGGGTCGTGAGTATGAGAAAGTCCTGGATCGCGAACTCGACCACGGACGACGTCCAGCTTAAAGCCTACAGGCCTTACATGCTTTTGACGGATTCCAAGACGTTGACGTTCCATGGCCCCGTGAACTTTGTGAACAACTTGACCGTAGAAAGCGACGCTGTAGCTAATGGTGGTGAAGCCGCCGACCTGTACGCCGATGAAATTAATGGCTGGACGTTCAATAGCGCCTACTCTTACAAGATGTGGGTTGCTGGCGACGGTGAGCTTGGTCGTGCCTATGGGTTTGCTGCCAAGACTACGGATAACGTAGGCGTTGGCCAGTTCGTGAAGGCGGCCGAAGGTGCTTACGTCTATCCGTTCCGTGCGTATCTGCTCATGAATGAAGCTCCGAACAAAGTCCGTTCGAGCATCGCTGGCAACAAGGCTGGCGTCACGACGATGAGCCTCCCCGAAGACATTGATGTTGAAATCGAAGGCGATGACGGCGACGAGCCGAAGACGACGGTCATTGGCAAGTTCAACACCCGCACGGGCGAGTTCCGCATGGACGACGGTGCTGCTCGCTCGTTCGACGTGAAGGGCCGCAACGTGGGCAACAATGCGAACAAGGCCCGCGGTGCATATTACGGGAAAAAGCTCGTGAAGTAGTCCGTGGAATAAGAGAAAATGTCCCAAAAGTCACCCTATAGCAATAGGGTGACTTTTTTTTGAAACGTCATCCATCCCGGTCACTTCGGCGGGCTCAGCGACCTTAGCATCGTCATGTTGGCTTGTATTCTGGGAATATAATTTTTGTATTCCAAACTGCAAATTTTTTAAAAATCTTTTAAAAATTGCTGAAATTTAATAAAAAATAGTGATTTTGTGTTCTAAATCACTGCATTTTATTCCAAGATAGAATATATTCTTAGCCAAGAAGGAGAATCTTAAACCAAAAAAGGAAGGGAAAAATGAAAAACAAATTGTGCAATCTTATCAATGGAGGCTTGCTGTCTTTGTCGGCAATTCTGGTTGGCATGACGCTGATGGTGGCGGGGTGCTCTAATCCGGGTACTGTCGCGGGGGGAGACTTGAACGAGGCGGAAGATTCGTCTTCATCGACAGTCGAATCTAGTGACTCTCGTCAATCCGAGCTCGACCCGGAATCTAGCAGCGATGGACAAATCGGTTATCCTGGTCTTTGCGTGGAAGACCCGGAAGCAAGCGGCTGCGAGGTTGCGAAACCTGACGAAAAGTCGTCTTCATCGACCGTTAAATCTAGTGACTCCCGTCATTCCGGGCTCGACCCGGAATCTTCAAGCTCATCTGTCGCATTGCCCCGTTTGGTGACCACGTCTTCTTCAATGGAACAGGTCGAATCTTCGAGCTCAGTGACGGAACAGTCTAGCAGTGACGAAAAAAATGAAAAGCTTGGCCTTTGCGTGGAAGACCCGGAAGCAAGCGGCTGTGAGGTTGCGAAACCTGACGAAAAGTCGTCTTCATCGACCGTTAAATCTAGTGACTCCCGTCATTCCGGGCTCGACCCGGAATCTTCAAGCTCATCTATCGCATTGCCCCGTTTGGTTACAACGTCTTCGTCAATGGAACAAGTCGAATCTTCAAGCTCGGTGACGGAACAGTCTAGCGACAGCAATGGTGACAAGAAAATTTCTAAGCTCGCTGGCAGCGACCCGAATTGCGAAGCCTCTTACACAAGAGAGTGGAAGGACATTTGCGACACGCTTCACAATTACATTTTGTTCGAAAAGACGTTAGAGACGTTGGACGAAGATAGATACGTTAATGTTTATCGCTGGGAAGACAAGTACAGTGTTGAACAATTCTCGATGCCGAATGCAGAGTTCCGTGCTAAATATAGGTCCGATGAACCCTGGCTGCAAAACCTTGTCGATGAAGGTATCGTTTGGGACGGAGGCGAATGGGACGAAAAGGATGATCGGAGCGGTCTCAATGTCCATTACGAAGTGCGTCCCGATACGGTGCTGCATGCCTATAGGGATGGGCGGATTTACATGAGGGTGGCGTATGGAGTCCGCTATTATATAGAAACCGAGCCTAATGTCGAACACCGTTTTGACTTCGATATTCCTGTGCGGTATAGGTACAAAGAATTTTTTGAAGATTAATGGATTGCTTTTCACACCTCACAAAACGCAAAAAAAAAGATCCCGCGAATTAATCGCGGGATTTTTGCGGGTGGATGACCGGACTCGAACCGGCAACATCCAGAATCACAATCTGGGACTCTAACCAATTGAGCTACATCCACCATGTAGCGAGACCAAATATAAAAAAGCCATCCCAAATTTCAAGGGATGGCTAGTGCTTTTTCGAAAAAAAATTTGTTTTTTAGGGCTAGGCCTTACTTTTTCTGCATGATTCGGAGGAAGTTGGCGCGCTTGAAGTCGTTCCTGTGTTCCATGCAGAAACGCGGATAGACGTACTGCTTCGGGAAAATGCGGATTGTGAAGGTGTTGTCGCAGCCATCGAGGCAGCACTTGAATTCCAGGTCCATGGCTTCCGTGTAGTTGTGGCGGAAGATGATGTTCTTGGATTCGATGTTTTCGATGTCCTTCTTTTGCTTCTGGCGCTGCTTGATGTCGCGGTGCAGTTCGCAATACTTCGCAATCGGGTGTCCCCAGAATTCGCGGCCGCAGCCGGGTTCCTGGCAGACTTTGAGCTTGATGCGTTTCTTCTTTTTGTACTTAGGTAATTGCATAGTGACCTCAATTAGTAGTAAAGATAATAAAAATTTGGTCCAATTTCGCCCCAAAAGCGTGTTTTATAAGTAGAAACCCTTAAAAAAGGAGCTGTTATGAAATTATGGGTCATGTTGAATGTGGTGTTTGCGTGCTTGTGCGGCTGCATGTACGTGAGCGGGGCGGGCGAGGGAGAGTCTTCGATGAAGCTCTCGGCACTTGACGTGGGGCAGGGGCTAGCCGTGCTGCTCTCGTGGGACGGGCATCATGCGTTGTACGATTTCGGGCCTGATTCGGCCGGGGTGGTGGATTCGCTTTTGTCGCGCGGGGTGGGCGTGCTGGATTGGGTGGTGCTGAGCCATTTCCATCGGGACCACATCGGGGGATTTATGGAGCTTTTGGGGCGGGGCGTGCTTGTGCGGCATCTGTACGTGGGGCCAGACGAGTCGTGCAATTTTTACTGCGATAGCGTTTTTCGAGTGGCTGCGAGAATGAAAATTCCGGTGGATACGGTTCGGCGGGGGGTGTCGCTTGGATTTTGCGGCGGTGCGGACAGAGCGGGCGGTTGCAGCGGGGAGCATCCGCGGTTCGATGTGCTTTGGCCAGTGAGCTATGCTCATGTCGAAGGGAACGCAGCGAGCGTGGTGCTGCTTGTGCGGTACGGGAATGCAAGTGCGCTTTTGACTGGCGACTTGGATTCTGTGGGGGAACATCGGCTGCTAGAGATGAACCCGACGCTTTCGGCGGAGCTTTTGCAGGTGGCGCATCATGGGTCGGCGCTGAGCAGTTCGCTCCAGTTCTTGTCGCAAGTGTCGCCCAAGTACGCGTTTGTGAGTGTCGGTGCTGGGAATAGCTACGGGCATCCGGTGCCATCTGTTGTTCGTAAGCTGAACCTTGTGCTGGGGGATTCTGCAAAGTTGTTCCGCACGGATGTGCAAGGAACCGTGACATTTGAACTTGCACCTTTCGGGGTGGTGGGGGATTAGACGAAAGAACGCTGCTCCGCAGCTACAGACGAGTGACGAGAGAAATTTTGTTTTGCACGAAGTGCCATTATTTCTTCTCTCGTCTTTGCACAAGTGCCAAATGCTCGGCTCGGATATAGGCTTGCAAGCAATTCTGCATCTCTCGCCTTACGCATTTGTCGTCTAAAGGACCATAGGTCCGTTTTTAGTAAGCAGAACTTAGAAAAAGTCTAAGCACTAAAATCTAAGCTTTAAATACTAAGTTCTAAGTTCTAAGCTCTACGTTCTTTTTATATTGCACCCGTATGGTTCACAGAATTCACATTCCGGTCATGGGAATTTGCTACACGGCGGACACGCCGGTTCGCGTGGCGCATCTTGGCATCACTTCCGTGATTTCGCTTGTGGACGATGGCCTTCTTGAAGAATATCGTATGGCTTATGCGGAGCGGCTTGGGTTAGATTTGGGTTCGCCGCAGACGACTCGCATTGGCCGTATTCGTTCGTATTTGGATTTTGTTGCAGACGAAGTAGAACGCAAGTTTGCGAGACTTTGTGCTGAACGCTTTGACGGGGCTAGCGGTAAAGACCTTTATTTTCGGATGCTCCCGTTAGATTCTCGGCTTCGCGTGGAATATGATGGGCTTTGGGCGAAGGTGGGGCTTTCGCGGATTGCTGCCGAGGCGGCTTTGACCGAAAAAATGGTGCCGGGCGAAATCCAAGCGAACATTATGGTGGGCTTGAATCATGACGAGGCGGCTTTCGATGCGGTTCGCGGTTTTGCGGCTTCGAAGGTGAAGGGCTCGCTTGTTCTGAGCGCGGGCGTGAATTTGGCTGTGTTCGAAGAAATCGCAAAGTGCAAGGACTTTTACAGGACTCGCGAAAAGGCTCCGTCTAAAAAGATTATCCTGAAGGTTTCGGATTATCGCTCAGCGTTAATTCAAGGGCGATACTTGGCAAAGAAGGGCTTAGAGGTTTACGAATACCGCATCGAGTCGGGCGTGAACTGCGGCGGCCATGCGTTCTTTGAATCCAAGAAGTTGCTGCTTGATGTTGTCCGCGAGTTTGTGGCAAAGCGAGAAGAATTATTCCAGACGACCCGTGCAATGATTGCGAAGTTTGCAGCGTCTGTTAATGTTTCTGCTGATGGAACTGCCGCAGCTGCTGAAAAGATGCAAGGCGCGGCGAATGCTCCGGTTCAGGGAATTGTTCCGCCGCCTTCGCCTTCACGTATTACGGCTCAGGGCGGGCTTTGCTCGCCCGAGGACATCGAAACCGTCATGTCGCTCGGGGTCGATGGCGTTGGAGTGGGAACTCCGTTTTTGCTTGTTCCGCAAGCGACGAGCATGGACAAGGAAACCCGCCGCATGCTTATGGCGGCGACTCCGGACGATATATATATTAGTCATGCATCCCCGCTAGAAATCCCGTTTGTGAATCTGCGGACATCGACTGCGGCGAAACTTTGCCGCGAAAAAATTCGCGAGTTTTTTGCGCCGGATGGCGAAAAAACAGGAGCGTCGGAATTGCAGCCCGGGTTCCCGTGCCGCCAGCATTACCTTTGCCGGCAGGTGCCGGGGTTTGACCATCCCGTGTGCATGGCTTCGCGTGAATACGTGAAGCGCCGCTTGGCCGAAATTGATCAGTTGGAAAAAGACGAGCTTCGCTCGGTTTATGCGGCCAGTCATTTCGGAGAGAAGGTCGTTGAGCTAGCCGAAACGCCGACCGATAGAATCCAAGAAATCCATGCGAAGTACAACGCCCTCCGTCGCGAGACGCTGGAGCGCGAGTGCATCTGCCGTTTTCTCGGGAACGCCGGTCGCGAAGAACTTCGCGAAAAAAGCCCCTCCCTCCATTACCAGCCCGAAAGCGTCGCTGTGGCACGCGGCTCGCAGCCTCGCCGCGTCCGCGAACCTGTGACAATCTGCCCGAATTCCGATATCGGGTATTTTGACCGCGAATACTCGCTCGAAGAAATGATGTGCCACCTTTACGGAACAGGCAAGCGACTGACCCCTCCCGATAAACCCTCCGCTTTTGAAATCGAGGCTAAAATTTTGTCGGAGCTGAGGAACCCGTAAAATGTGGACTTAAAAAGGGGTTTAAAATCGAAATTTGGGGCGATTATGGGCACATCCTGTAAAAAAATATTTCTAAACTGTCATTTGCTGTGATTTGTCCATAAATTTTTGAAAAAAAAATTATTTTGATTTGCTTTTTTGTAAAAAAAAGATAGTTTAAAGCGGTACTTATTACAGTGTAACTCACAAAGAAGGAGTTTGATATGGCTGAGAAGAAACCCGTAAAGATGAGCGATGCTGATCTTAAGTTTTTTGAAGAATTGCTTTTGGAAAAGAGACGCGAGCTGGTGACCGCCCAAAACGAGTCCGAAAAGGCGAACGTATTTTTGGACCAGAAAGCGCAGGCCGGCGATGGCGGCGCTGATGAAGGCGCCGATTCCGCAACGGACATCAATTCGCTCGAAACCAACCTCTCGTTGGCGGCCCGCGAAGGCAAGTACCTCGTCTATCTCGAAGAAGCTCTCAAGCGCATCAAAAACGGCACGTTCGGCGTTTGCAAAGTTTGCGGACAGTTGATTCCGAAGGCTAGGCTTTTGGCTGTGCCGACCGCGACCAAGTGTGTGAACTGCAAGGAAGAAACCAAGAAAAAAGAAATCCTTGACAACCGCATGGAAATGGCTAAGATGTTTGCCGAAGCTCAGCGCAAGGAAATGCTCCGCAAGGCTGCCGACCGCTAAAGTTTTCTTGGGAGTCCTCCTAAGCGAAGTCTCTAGCATATAAATTTTTTTCCACCCTCGATCACAAGTCGAGGGTCTTTTTTTAGTGGCTGCCTGTAAAAATATTTTTATTTTTAATGATAAGCTAATTACCTATTTTACGTGCAGAAGGGAGTGTGTGCTGGATGTGGATGAGGATTAAAATGAAAAAACTTTTTGTTGCATTGTTGTTTGTGCTGTGTGCTGCCGCCTTTTCAAAAACTTGGGAAGCG
>CAMZGI010000091.1 GCA_947306305.1 uncultured Fibrobacter sp. | reverse complement strand
GCCGTGCTCCGTTCGACGTTGCCGAAGGTGAACCGGAACTCGTTGCCGGTTACCATACTGAATATGGCGCTATGCAGTTCGGTCTCTTCTACATGGGCGAATACTCGCACATCTGCATCAACAGCTTCCTCATTGCGACGCTGTTCCTCGGCGGTTATGCAGTTCCGTTCGTGACGACCGAAACGTTGCAAGAACACATGGGTGGCTCTCTTGCCATTCTCTGTGGCGTGCTCGCTTTCATCGTCCTTGCTTTCCTCCACATGCTTTACCGCTATTCCCGCAAGCTCAAGGCTACAAAGCTTACGCACCGCTTTGAAGTCCTCAGGGAATACAAGCTCTACAAGATTTTGGGCTGGGTTGCAGTGGCTGTGTTTGTCGCTCTCGGCGTTGCTGCTTGGTTCTTCTACAATCCAGAAAACTTCGTCGTGAATGGCATGGCTGTCGGTAGCTTTGCTACGGCGGTCGGTACGGCGCTCATCCACTTGCTCGTTCTTGTGGCTAAGAGCCTCATCTTCTGCTGGGTCTGGATTTGGGTCCGCTGGACGCTCCCGCGCTTCCGCTATGACCATGTGATGCACCTCGGCTGGAAGATTATCTTGAATATCGCCCTCATCAACCTCGTGGTGACTGCGGTCATCGCAAAACTCTTAGGGGGTAACTAATGCGCGTTATTAAGCAAAAACCGATGACCGTCATCGAACGCCTTTACATTTTCGAGGCTATTCGCGGTCTGTGGACGACTCTTAAGCATGCGGCTCGCGGCTTGTTCCGTTACGAAGAACTCCCGACGATTTCTTACCCGGAAGGCCAGCCCGAAGTTCGCAATACCTACCGTGCAAAGCACCGCTTGATGCTTCGACCGGATGGTACGCCGCGTTGCGTTGCTTGCGGCATGTGCGCTGCGGCTTGCCCTGCTCACTGCATCTTTATCGAAGCGACTCAAAGTGACGATCCGCGTATCGAAAAGCGCGTGATGCGTTTTGACATCGACCACTTGACTTGCGTGTTCTGCGGCCTTTGCGCAGAAGCTTGCCCGGTCGATGCGCTCCGCATGGATACCAAGCAAATCATTTTTGAACACCGTTCCCGCGAAGACTTCGTGGCACACCTTTATGATCTCACCAACTGGGATCCGAAGGATTACCCCGATGATGTGCAGAGCCAGATGGCTCCGGGCGGTACAAAGAATGCCGAGGCCCGCAAGGTCTGGGGCATGGAGGTAAAATAATGCTCGCATTGATTTATTTCATTGTCCTCGCAATTATCGCAGTCGGCAGCGCCGTTTGCGTGCTCCTCTCTAGGCATCCGCTCTATGGAGCCCTTTCGCTGGTGCTTTCCATGGTGTCGCTGGCCGGTATCTACGGCCTTCTCGGAAGCCCGTTCCTTGGCGTTGTCCAAGTGATGGTCTATGCAGGCGCAATCATGATGCTCCTTACGTTTGTCATCATGGTGCTCAACGGCGCTCGCGATTCCAAGACTCCTATGTTCGACAAGGTTTCGGTTTTCGTTATCCCTGCCGTGCTGGTGCTTGCCGGTCTCGTGGGCTTTGCACTCGTCCGCTCTCCGATTGCTTTCGATGCTGCGACAGTTCGCGGCTCTGTGTCAATCACTTCCAAGACTCTCTTTGATGTAGCTCAGACGGGCCCGGGTTACTTCGTGCTTTTCGAAGTCCTCGGCGTTCTTCTGCTTTCAGCCATGGGTGCCGCTGTGCTTCTCGCCAAGAAGCGCCTTGGTTCCGTGGATACCGAAAAAACGGAGGATAATCACTAATGGAACTCCAAGCTATATATGTACAGATTTTGGCGTTGGTCATTTTTGCCATCGGCCTTATCGTCGCAGTTTCCCGCCGCAATGTGTTCTTTGTGCTGATGGGCGTTGAACTTGCCCTCAATGCAGTGAACCTCTCGTTTGTTGGCTTTGCAAAGACTTTGCCAAACGACTTGAGCGTTGTGGGTCAGATTGTGCCGCTGTTCTCCATCGCAATCGCCGCCGCCGAAGCTTGCGTCGGTCTTGCAATGGTCATCCTCATTTTCCGCAACCGTGAAAGCGTCGATGCCGACACGTATTCTAACATGAAGGGGTAAGCGATGATTTCTCTTTGGTTAATCCCTCTTTTCCCGCTGTTGGGCTGCATTCTCCTTGGCGCTATCGCGGTTATTTCTTCGGGTAGCCGTAAAGGTCCAGCCGAAGGTTTCGTGGGCGCACTCGCGGTGCTTTTCCCGGCTCTCTCGTTCTTGAGCGTCGCTTTGCTCGCTCTTGACATGCCCGAAGCTGGCATTCGCGAAACGCTCTGCAACTGGATTGATATTCCGATGTTCCGCGTGGAGTTCGGGTTCCTCTTTGACGGACTTTCCCGAATCATGCTCCTGTTCGTGACGGGCATTGGTACGCTTATCACGCTCTACTCGACAGGCTACATGCACGGCGACCGCGGCTTTGCCCGCTACTTCGCCTACATCAACTTGTTCTTGTTCAGCATGATTGTGCTCGTGCTCTCGGACAACTTGCTCCTCACGTTCCTCGGTTGGGAAGGCGTGGGCCTCTGCTCTTACCTCCTCATCGGCTTCTGGAACAAGGATCTCAAGAACTGCCAAGCTGCAAACAAGGCTTTCATCGTGAACCGCGTGGGCGATATCGGCTTTATCCTCGGTATGCTCTGCCTCGTGACGATTGGCGGCTCTGCCATCCTCAATTACGATGCTCTCATGAACTTCATCCAGATGATTATCAATGGTAACCACTTGGATCTGGTTGTTCCGTTCCTTTCTGTAGCAGGCATCTTGTTCTTCATCGGCTGCACGGGTAAGTCCGCTCAGATTCCGCTCCTCACTTGGCTCCCGGATGCCATGGCGGGTCCGACTCCGGTTTCTGCTTTGATCCATGCTGCAACGATGGTGACTTCTGGCGTTTATTTGCTCGCCCGTCTCGCTAGCATGTTCGCTATCCTCCCGGTCGTTTTGAACATCATCTTGATTATCGGCATGCTCACGGCTTTCTGGGCTGCTGTCGCAGGTCTTTTCCAGAACGACATCAAGAAGGTTCTCGCTTACTCGACCATTAGCCAGCTCGGTTACATGTTCATGGCTTCTGGCGTTTGCGCCTTTGACGCTTCTATCTTCCATGTGTTCACGCACGCCTTCTTCAAGGCTGCTCTCTTCCTCGGCGCTGGCGCGGTAATTCACGCACTCGCTGGCGAACAGGACATGCGTAAGATGGGTGGTCTCCTCAAGAAGACTCCGGTAACCTCTTGCGTGATGATTTTTGCGTTCCTCGCGATTGTCGGCTTCCCCGGCTTTGCTGGTTTCTGGTCTAAGGACTTGATTCTCGAACGCATTTATACGAACTGCACGATGGCATTGCCTGCCTTTACGTTCTTCGGTGCCGAAGTTCCGAGCATCCAGTTGAACAGCATCATTTACATGGTCGGTCTTGCAACGGCTGTGATTACCGCAGTTTATATGGGTCGCCTGATTATCCTCACGTTCTTCGGTAGCTACCGTGGTTCTAAGGAAAGTGAAGAACATATCCACGAAGCTCCTGCTAGCATGCTCATCCCGATGGTGATTCTCGCTTTCGGCGCTGTGTTCGCGGGTTACTTCTGGGCCGATTCCATTGGCATCAAGTTCTTTGCCGATACGCTCGCTCCAGTTGTTGGTTCTGCTCAGGCTTACAACGCATCTGCAGTGACGATTCATGTGAACCCGATGGTGTTCGCCGCGTTTGGAACGCTTGCCGCTCTCGGCGGTATGTTCATAGCTTACAAGATTTATGCTAACGCCCGCATCCCTGCCGCAAAGGGCAGCTCCGCTCCCGAAGGTCGCAAGGCTACGTGGACGTTCTTGTTCGATTCCATCCACAAGTACGTGGGAATCATCCCTGTTAATGTGCTTGCTTGGATTTGCGACGTGGTCGTTGATAAGATTCTCGCTGCTGCACAGTGGACTATTGGTGCTATCGCGACGATTCTCGGCGACGGTGCCGCTTCGTTCCAAGTCCGCAAGGTACGTGTTCAGGTAGCCCTTAGCATTGTGGGCTTGATTGCGCTTGTGGCAATTGTTCTTTTGACTGGAGGTACTCTCTAATGCTGTTACATCTCCTCGTCCTCGCACCGTTCGTTGCCGCCATTCTCATGGTGATGACGTCCAAGGAAGATTCCAAGTCTTCTTCCCGCCTTGCGATTTTGATGGGCATCGCCTTTATGGCGATGGCGACCGCTCTCGTTTACGGTGGCGACATTTCTACAGAACCTATCGAATGGTTCCGCATTCCGGGTGTCAAGGGCCCTGTCCATTACTACTTGTATAGTCACGCTCTTGCTTCTTGGATGGTGTTCCTCTCTTGCGGTCTTTCTCTCGTGGCGTTGATTTCGGCACGTGGAATTACTTGCAGAAGCTATCGCAACTTTGCAATCGGCATTTTCTCGTTAATGGGAGCCATGAACGGCACGTTCCTCGCGGCTGATGCAGTGCTCTTCTTCTTCTTCTTCGAAGCCATGGTCATCCCGGCTGCAGTGCTCATCGCTGGCTTTGGTGGCAAGGACAGAATGAAGGCCGCAATGACGTTTGCGATTTACACGTTGGTTGGCTCTGCCCCGATGATGGTCGCTTTGTGGTATCTCTTGACAATCGCAGACAATTCTATGTTGATGTCGCTTGCGATTGCTCTCCAGAGCCTCCCGGAAGGCACGCAGAATGTACTTTTGATCTGCTTCCTCCTTGCATTCCTCGTGAAAACTCCGATTTTCCCGTTCCACGGCTGGCAGGCGATTACGTATGCCGAGGCTCCCGCTCCGCTCTCTGCAATCCTCACGGGCGCAATGAGCAAGGCTGGCGTGTTTGGCTTTATCACCTGGGTGCTTCCGATTTTCCCGCTCTCGCTCAATGCAGTCTCTTGCATGATGTGGCTTGGGCTTTTCACGGCGGTTTACGGCGCTCTCATGGCTCTCCGCGCGACGGATGGCAAGAAGCTCCTCGCTTTCAGCTCCATGGGGCATCTCGGCCTTGCTGTGGCAGGCGTGTTCAGCCTCTCCGAAGCGATGTTCCCGGCGGTGCTCGTGTTGCTCGTCGCTCACGGTATCTCTGCCGGTGCCCAGTTCTTCTTGATGGGTATTGCAGAACGTATGACGGGTACTCGCGAACTCGATCAGCTTGGCGGTCTTTCTTCCAAGAATCCGGTGTTCTCGACGCTGTTCGGCTTTGCTGGCGTGATGGCTCTCGCTGTGCCGGGTACGGCAGGCTTTGTCGGTGAATTTACCGTGCTCCTCGCTCTCTGGGACATGGGCCCGCTTCCGGCTATCGTGGCTGGCTTTACGCTCATCCTCTCGGCCGCTTACATGCTCCGCTTTATCCAGAAGGTCATCTTCGGTAAGCAAGCTCGCGAATACGAAGAAGGCGAACGCACGACGCTTCTCGAAGGTACTTCGGTTGGCATTATGCTTTTGCTGCTCCTCGTGTTTGGTTTCCACCCAGCATTTATCACGGACACGCTGGCCCGTGGCGAAGCGACGGATGACGCTGTTGCCGCTCAGGTACTGAGCGATGCTTCAATCAATCAGGGCAACGCCCCGATGACGGCTGATGAAATCCACCAGTTGGATTCCACGCTTGCTGCAGCCGGTTTCAAGGACGATGAACGAGCTTCGATCATTGCCCAAATGACTAAGGATGCAGATTCTGAGGAAAATGCCGAAAATACTGTGAAGGAGGCTTCTGATGCTGAATAACATTATTTATCTCTTGCCGGTTATTTGCGTTGCATTGGGCGGCATGGTTGTTCTCGCTGCTGAACCTTTCTTTAGCGACGACAACAAGCACAAGGTGCTTCCTTGGGTTTCTGCTTTCTTTATCGTTCTTGGCGTGATTGGTTTTTATTATGCCAAGACGGACGTGCTCTTGAACCTCTACGCCATGGATCCGATCCGTCGCGTGCTTTGCTTGTCGATTCTCCTCTGCGCATTCCTCGGCATTTCGGGTTTGCAGTGGACTCTCGGTCGTGAAAAGTTCAAGGGTGGCGAAGCCTATGCTTTGATGCTGCTTGCAACGAGCGGCGCTTTGCTCATGACGCAGGCGATTGACTTTGTGGCACTTTTCATTGCGATGGAACTCACGAGCTTCCCGATTTACGCTCTTGTCGGTATCCGCCGTAAGGACGTGAATGCTAACGAAGGCGTGTTCAAGTACTTTGTCTCGGGGGCAATTTTCAGCGCGATTTTCCTCTACGGTGTTTCGCTGATTTACGGTGCTACGGGCTCTACGCATTTCTGCGGTCATGTGCTCGATGGTCGTATGCCGATTTATAGCATCGGTATGCTCTTCGTGATTGCAGGACTCTTGTTCAAGGCTGGCGCCGCTCCAATGCACTTCTGGGTGGCTGACGTTTATACGGGCGCTTCTGTCGCTGTGACGGGCTTTATGGCTGCTGTCGTGAAGGTCGGCGCTCTTGCCGCTCTCGGTACGGTTTGGGTAAGCGTTCTCGTGACCCGCTCTGGTGCCGATGCGTTCTGGAACTTGACCGAAAAGGTGACGATTGCAAATCCGTCCCGTCCGCTCTTCACGGTGGTGATTGTCGTTGCGCTCCTTTCGATGGTGATTGGCGCATTTAGCGGCCTTGCACAGAAGTCCGTACGTCGCATCTTGGCATTCTCTGCCGTGATGAACGCTGGCTTTATCGTGATTGGTCTTTTGCTCCCGAATTACCTCGGCAAGGGCGAAATCCAGATGGGCCCGATGTTCTACTTCCTCATCACTTACGCGATTGCATCTGCTGGCGCTCTGACAGGTATTGCTTACATGTCTGGTAGCGATGACCACAAGGAAAATCTCGAAGACCTCCAAGGCGCAGGTCGCCGCCGCCCGTTCGTGGCTCTTGGCGTTGCCGTGTGCTTGGCTTCTCTTGCTGGCCTCCCGCCGGTTGCTGGCTTCCTCGCAAAGTTCACGCTGTTCACCGAAGCTTTCAATGCTGACCTCGGCTGGCTTGCTGCGGTGGGCTTTGGTCTTTCTTTGGTGGCTGCGGTTTACTACCTCCGCATAGCCTACGTGCTGTTTGCAACCAAGAAAGAAGAAAGCAAGTGCTGCTGTGGCGAAGGTCGTTGCTGCAAGTTCAATGCGGCTTACGTTTACCTGCTCCGCTTTGCTGTGGCTGTCGCTGCAATTACGCTCCTCGTGATTAGCGTCCGTCCGGCACTCGCTTTGATCGGATAGGTTTAGGTCGCGTCTGCGACGCTCTGAGGTCAGCTTGCTTAGGCAAGCCTCTGAGGAATGAGATTTGTCATCCTGAGTGGAGGGCGAAGCCCGAAATCGAAGGATCTCGAAACATTTAAAAAGCATCTCGGTGAAAAGCCGGGATGTTTTTTTTGTAATGATAAATTTTACACGAAATCTCTAGTCCAAATCCGTTGTAGAAACGTGTTAATATAAGTGAAAACACGACATTCTCAAAAAAGGACTTGACACCCTATTGAGTAGGGTGTATATTGTATTATGACAAGAGAGTTTATTATCACAAAGGAATTTGACCAAGTATGGAAAAATTTAGGTTTGACAGATTCTGACCTCGGCGAACTTCAGACTTTTCTCTGTGAAAATCCAGATGCGGGCGAT
Organism: uncultured Fibrobacter sp.; assembly: GCA_947306305.1. Taxonomy (GTDB): domain Bacteria; phylum Fibrobacterota; class Fibrobacteria; order Fibrobacterales; family Fibrobacteraceae; genus Fibrobacter. The sequence continues at coordinate 1,137 of CAMZGI010000091.1, read as the reverse complement.
ATCATGGAAGGAACCGCGGGTGTAAGAAAATTGCGGTGGGCCCTAAAGGGACGAGGGAAAAGTGGAGGTGCAAGGGTTATTTATTTGGACATACTTTTTTCAGAACACATTTATTTGATAACCGCTTTTCCAAAAAACGAAAAAGCAAATTTAAGTAAGCAAGAAAAAAATGCGATAAAATCATTGGTACTGGCGATAAAAAAGGCTGAAAGGGAGTTGAAAAATGAAGGAAAATAAAGTATTTGAAAGTATAATGAAGGGCCTTTCTGAAAGCCTTGAATATGCGAAAGGCGATTCATCTAAAGCTCGAAGAATGAACGTGATTGTATCGGCTCTTCCATCATATCGCGACAAGGAAATAAAAGAAATTCGCGAAAAATTGAATCTTTCGCAGAAAAATTTTGCTTTTGTTTTGGGAGTATCTCCCAAAACTGTTGAAGCGTGGGAATCGGGAAGGAACATTCCTCAAGGACCTGTTCAGCGATTTTTGCAAATGTTGAAATCAGGAGGTAAAAAATTGCTGCAAGATTACAATGTTATTTCGGTTGCCGGATAAAATGGAATTAAAGCAGATGTTCATTGGAGTGATTCCTTTAGCGAAATAATTTGTAGTTCAAGGATTTTTCTACTTTTCCGAGCGTAGATAAAAAAGGAATATTTATGGACAAGATTTATCGTTCTGGTATTGGTTTTGACGTCCACAAGTTGGTGGAAGGTCGCAAGTGCATTATCGGCGGTGTGGATATCCCGTACGAAAAGGGCCTCCTCGGTCACAGCGATGCAGACGTGCTTTTGCATGCGATTAGCGATGCGTTGCTCGGGGCCGCAGGCCTTGGCGACATCGGCACTTACTTCCCGGATACGGACCCGGCATTCAAGGGCGCTGATAGCCTGGAACTCTTGCGTAAAGTCGGCGAAGAAGTCAAGAAGGCCGGTTACGAAATCATCAATATCGATAGCATCGTGATGTGCGAACGCCCGAAGGTGAACCCGCACAAGGAACAGATGAAGGCAAATATTGCCCGCGTGCTCGGCCTCAACGTGAAGCAGATTGGCATCAAGGGCACGACGACCGAAAAGCTCGGCTTTACCGGTCGCGGCGAAGGCATCGCCAGCCAAGCTGTCGCAATGGTTTGC
>CAMZGI010000090.1 GCA_947306305.1 uncultured Fibrobacter sp. | reverse complement strand
GACTTGCTGAAACCAGAACCAAGAACAAAAATCCGTCTATAGCAATTCGACTGCATCATAGGATAAATGTACTAAAACAACAAAGGCCCATGGGGAACCATGGGCTTTTGCCAATAAACAAGAAGTATAGAATTACGAATTAACCAAGTGGGCAGTTGCCTTGGCACACAGGTGGGTCTTCAGTATTGAATTCCTCTTGGCTATCCACCAGCAAGCAGTCGCTGTATTCATAGTCGAGGACGCTCATTTCCGGAGCCTCGTATTCTTTTTTAAGAGTTTGTTTGATATTCATTGGTGTATTCCTTTGTGTTAAAAAAATTTTTTGGGCTTTGTTAAAAATTATCTCACCACAGATTTCTTTCCGTAGTAGGCACCGCGAGCTCGCGGAGCATTATTTTTGACGCTACGTCCCTTGAGGTCGAAGACGCGATTTTCCGCCTTGAGGAACTCGCCCGTGCGGGTATTGAATCGACCGATAACAGTCGTCTTCTGCTCGTCTTCATCTTCAATCACGACATCCATGACTTCAGGATTTGCTACAGAGAACGACTTGGAGCCAGCTCCCTTCACACCCGAAGCTGTATTTGTATTCCACAAGAAAGCACGATACGGGCCAATATAAGCACCTTCGCCAGCCTTCACGAACTGACCGGCCTTTATAGTGCTACCTACATCAGAAGCTGCATAGCCATAGGTCTTCCCAAATGTCCTTGCATAAAATTCTTTATAGAAGTCTCTGTACTTTTCTATATAATTCCACCCGCTCTCTTCTTCTCCGTCCTCATGCTGAGGCATATACTTTTCATCATTAGTCCACTGGCAACCCGCTAAAGTGCCATAGAACACCCAGCCGTCATGTTCATCCCATGTAGGAGAAGTTTTATCAAAGGGATTGTCGAGACCAATAGGGGCTTTCTTGAGGGTCACAGGAGAAGCAATCGTCATAGCTTCAGTTTCCATTTCCACCAAGTAAGGCTTGTAAGCTTCAATCGTCTTAGCGTCATCGCCCTTACTCCAGAACGGTTTCATGCTGACATAGCTTTTCTTTACGCCTTCTACGTCTTTCGTCTTGATTCCGTTAAACTTGAGGACTCTCTTAAGCCCAAGAGCGTAATTGGTATTCAAATCGAACGGGAGCGTCAACGTTGAGAATGCACTCTCTTCTGTCACACTCTTCGTAAATGTGCGGTTGAAATAAACCATATCGACAAGGATTTCCCTATCAAGATTCACGAAGTGAGCCTTCTTTGCCAAATTTTTCCGATCGAAGTCAGCATCCACCAAAGCAAGCGTAGTGGCATCTTCAGGAACTTTGCTGAGATCAAACTGAATTCCTGCAACGCCAAGAAGCAACGAAGCAAAGCTCCTATTTACACCTTTAACGTTAAATACTGTAGTAGTCCAGAAGTCGAAAATCTCATGCTGGACAGTCAAATCCATTCCGCTACTTGCTTGCGTCGCTTGGGCTTCAATCACCAAGGAGTTAAATCCAGTCTGCTTCGGGACTTCGCAATTCGCATTTTTACATTCGAACATGGCCCCTTGCACCTTATTCATTTCTATTAAGCTTTCAACAAGATCCTTCATCCCTGGATTTGCAGTCTCATAGTCTTCAATAACCTTTGAGAACGGGGCAAAATTTATGCCGTTCTTGATAGTCAGCTTATCGCCTTCCTTCATGGAGGCAGAACCCGTCACGCTAAAGGTCCAAGCAACATTCGCACTTTTAACAATAACCGTATGATTAGCGGAATAACCGTACACTTTAAACGAACTCGCATGCTTAGTCGGATCAACGAGAATTTCAGTCGTTCCACCAGCTTCCGCACCATACAAATCAATGTAACACTCGTTATATTTTTGATTCCATTGAGTGTGTTCCGGGCAATTCGCAGCCCAAGCCGAAGTCGCAGCAAGCAATGCCGCTGGAGCAATCAAAGAAGACAAATGAAGATTCTTTTTCATATCCTGCAATCTCATTCCTTTTTGTATTTATAATTTGTTTTCGCTGTGATTTTGGCATCAAAAAAGCCTATAACCCTAAGCGTACCATAATCTTACATTTTTTTTAACAACATGTCAAGGGAATTATATCAGAACAACGTTTTTTGGCACTTTGTTATTGATTTTTTACGTTGTAAAGCAATGAGGTATGAGCCGTGAGCTATCAGCAACAAGCGATCGGAGCGTAAATGCGTTGGACACTATCAGCACTTTGCTCTTGCAGAGTGCCAATGTAAAACAAAAGCCCATGGAAAACCATGGGCTTTTGTTAACAAAGAGAACTAAATTGCTCTAATTAGCCAAACGGATGGTCTTTGTACTCAGGAGCATCCGGAGGATTACTACCAGGGATTTCCACTTCATCACTATCAACCAGCAAGCAGTCACGGCTGTATTCGTAGTCGAGGACGCTCATTTCCGGAGCTTCGTATTCTTTTTTAAGGGTTTTGATATTCATTGGTGTATTTCCTTTGTGTTAAACTTTTGACTTTAGCGGACAACGGACTTCTTTCCGTAGTAGGCGCCACGAGCACGCGGGGCACTGCCATTGATGTTACGTCCCTTGAGGTCGAAGACGCGAGTTTCAGCCTTGAGGAATTCGCCCGTACGGGTGTTCAAACGACCGATAGTAGTCGTCTGCTGTTCGTCTTCATCTTCAATCACGACATCCATTTGTTCGGGGAGCTTGAACGTCGAGGGGGTCTTACCCACGCTAGATCTTACAGTCGAGATACCTGCATCGGCACCAATTTCGCTAACTTCAAACAAGAATGCACGGAACGGACCAATCCAAGAGCCTTCGCCGGCCTTCACAAATTGACCTGCTACGATACTACCCGCAGCTTCAGCAGCAAAGCCATAAGAGATGCCTTTAAATTGAGTATAATACTCATCTTCTTCAGTCCACTGATATCCTTTAAGCGTGCCGAAGAACACCCAGCCATTAACATCCTGCCACATTGGAGCCTTATCCGACATTATATCACTAGAGGGCAATTTTTTAATCGTCACCCCTTCAGTAGAGACATTCATAGCCTCATCACTCATTTTAATCAAATAAGGCTTATATGCTTCAAGAGTCTTGGCAGTTTTTCCCTTTTCCCAGACCTTCTTCATGCTTACGACAGTTTTCTTTTCGCCATCGATTTCTTTCTGCTTGACACCGTTAAATTCAAGAACCATATTAAGAGCCTTGACATCACCGGTATTCAAGTCAAACGGGAGAGTCAATGTCGAGAACACGTCCTTTTTGAAGGCACGATAGACGTAAACAAACTGGACATCTAAATCTTTAGAAACTTTCAATTCCAATTCGCATGCAGTACCGCCTTCACACTTGTCTGTTTGTGCATCAATATAAGCGACTTTATTAATGGAAACGCCATCAGGAATAAAAGCGAGATCCTTGGCATCAATAAGTGACGCAAACGGACCTAAACCATCTATAAATTGGGCTTTAGTTTTGCCATAGAAATCAAGAACTTGAAGCGACCCATAATTGGTGCAATCAACCTTGTTGTCTTTATTAAACATAGCTGCCATCGAAACCCAAGCCGGGCAAGCTGCTCCAACAGAAGTTGCAGTAGCCAAAGCAAGCGGAGCCAGCAAGGACATCACGCGAACATTTTTTTTCATCTTGTAATCCTCATTCCTTAATGATGGAAATTTTAAAAATTTATCGCAATCTTACAAAAAATTTATCATCATGTCAACAAAAGCATTTTAAGACAATATAAAAACTGCATTTAGTTTCTAAAATTTTACAAAACTATGCAAAGATTCCGGCAAGGTTCCGGCTCGGAGGCCGGAATGACGATTCTATTGAAAATCGGAAGACGCTTTTTGAAGGCAGGAATGACGATTTGCAATCGCAAGGACGGTTCTTTTTATTGCAAATTTCAAAATTAACGGCAGCGATTTATTGTAGATTTATAGAGAATAACTTTGTACTTGCTTTATTTATGAAACGTTTACTTATCCTCCTTACGGCAACTATACTCTTCACGGGCTGCGCCAACAAGTCCCTCACCCGCTACGAAGCTCTAGCCCCGGTATTCGAGCACAACGGCTGCGAGGCGACTATCAACGAGGTCAAAAAGCAGCAAGAAGACCTCTACGGCGACAATACCGAATTCCTTTATTACTTTGACTTGGGCGTTCTGTACCACTACAACGGCAATTACAAAGAGAGCGCTGACAACTTCGCCAAGGCCGAAAAGGTCTATGACGACCTCTACACGCGTTCCATCTCGAACGAGGCTGCGGCAATCGTCACGAACGACAACGTCCGCCCCTACCGCGCCCGCCCCTTCGAAGTGCTTGTGCTCCACGAAATGCAAATCATGAACTACCTTGCCCAAAGGGATGTAGATGGTGCACTGGTCGAAGTGAACCGAGCCTTGCAGGCGATGACCGCCCTCTATCAGAAAGACAACGACAAGACGAACGACAACGGTTTCTTGCGTTACCTCACGGCTATCGTCTATGAAATGGCTGGCGAAAAGGACGAAGCGGCTATCGCCTACTACAAAACAGTCAAGGCTTACAACGAAAACATTTTGAACCTCCCGAAAGAGGCTCGCGAGTTCGTCATCGAAAGCTTGAGACGCTCCGACCGCGAAGACGACATCAACACGCTCGGGCTAAACGCCTCGCTCGAAACGCCCAAGGCTAAAGCGGCGCTCGACGGGCAAGAAATCATCGTCATCGGCTACGCCGGGCACGGCCCCATTTTGGGGGAACTCAAAATGTCGGGCACATATATCAGTGGCGGTGGCTTGAACCTCACCTACAAGGATGGAAAGACCGGCAAGGTGGAGAGCGTCACCACGGGCGTTCCCCCGGTCGCGGGGGCCACCAACGGACAGACGTTCCACATCAGCTTCGCCCTCCCCGAAGCTCGCTCGTTCAGGAGCATGGTCCACCACTTCAACGTGACTGTCGATAACCAGTCCGGCATCCGCCCCGAAAAAGTGATGGCGCTCGACAAGGAACTCGAAATGAACCTCAAGGACGACTTCACGAATACCATGGTCCGCACTGCAATCCGCGTCGTGCTCCGCACTATCGCCGCCCAAGCTACAAAGAAAGCCGTGTCGAAGTCCGACAACATAGCCCTCACGCTGTTCACAAGCATCGGCACGGACATCGCCCAGAACCAGCTCGAAAAGGCTGACCTCCGCATCGCGCTCTTTTTGCCGAACTCCATCCAGATGACCCGCATCCCGGTTGAACCGGGTTCGCACGAGGTCACTGTCGCCGCCGAAGGCGACGCGAACAACGCGGTCAAAGTGTTCAAGTTCAACAACGTGAACGTCAAAAAAGGCGAAAAGAAATTCCTCTTTGTGCCCGCAGTCAAGTAGCCTCGGCAAAAAAAATGCACAAAAAAACAACATTTTCTGAATTGTAAATACCTTTTTTCTAAATAATTATTTAGTTTCAAGTGCAAAAACATCCTAGGAGAGTATATCAATGAAATTCAAACTCATTTTTGCTGCGGCAGCGTTGTTCGCAACCCAAGCCTTTGCTATTGCAGGCATCGGCGCACACTACACCCCGGACGTTGGAACCTCCCTCAAGGAGGCAAACCGTTCCGATTTCGAAGGCTACGAAGACAAGCTCGGCTTTAGCCATGGCAGCTTCACGTACATCCAGGGCTTCGGTTTCAAGGCTTGGATCGACATGCTCCCGTTCATCGACATCGAAGGCACGTTCAACATCCAGTTCGCTTCTTACAATGCAGCACTTTGGGTAGGCAAGGGCGACGACGCCAAGAAAATTCCGCTCGAAATTGAACTTGGCGGCACTCCGTTTGCAAAGGCAACGCCTAAGTACATCGCCATGAACGGCGACGTTTCTGTCACCTACCCGATTTCTATCCCGCTCTTCCCCATCCGTCCTTACGTTGGCGGCGGCCTCACGATGCACCTCAACACGTTCATCCTGAACAAGCAGTTCGTGGTCAAGGCTTTGGAAAAGCTCGGCGAAGACATTCCGACTGACGAAAGCGAACTTGCAAAGGAACTCGCCGAAAAGGTCGTCAAGTTGGCTAAGGACGAAGGTCTCAACAAGAGCGTCGGCTTCCACCTGCTCGCCGGTGTCCGCTTCAAGCTCCCGATTATCCCGATCGCTGCATACGCAAACGCCAAGTGCTACTTTGGCGGCGAATATGACAACGACATCGATCCGGGTCACTTCGCATTTGAAATTGGTGGCGGCTTCGCACTTTAATCGTTCAAAAAAATCAAAAGTTGGTTAGAAGAGAGTAGGTATTCAAGAATGACTCAAAATACAAGCAGCACGAACATCCTCATCATCGAAGATGAAATTGCCATTGCCGAAGGCCTCGTAGATCTCTGCGAGCTCAACGGCTACCGCGTCAAGCACGTCGTTGACGGCGAAACTGGCCTTGCCGAAGCGCTTTCGGGACAGTACGGACTTGTACTCCTGGACCTCATGCTTCCGGGCATGGACGGCTTTACCGTTTGCGACAAGATTCGCGAAAAGGACAAGAGCCTCCCGATCATCATCCTTTCTGCTAAGAATTCCGATGACGACATCATCAACGGGCTCAAGTTCGGCGCAGACGACTACATCCCGAAGCCGTTCTCTGTGCCGATGCTCCTCGCTCGCATCGAAGCTGTGCTTCGCCGCAGCCGCCAGACGATGGAAAACGAAGGCAAGCTCGTTGCAGGCAACCTCCGCGTGAACTTCCGCGAATACACGGGCGTGCGCGGCACGGAAGAACTTGCGTTCACCCGCAAGGAAATTGAAATTCTCGAATACCTCTGGAACAACCGCGACCACGCGATTCCGCGTTCCGAACTCCTCCGCAAGGTCTGGGGCTACGAAAACGCAGAATCCGTCGATACGCGCACGGTCGATATCCATATCACCAAGCTCCGCAAGAAAATCGAAGACGATCCGGCACATCCGAAGCTTCTCGTTACGTTCCGTGGCGAAGGTTACCAGATGCGTTCGGCTCCAGAATGTGAGAAGTCAGTATAAAGAACCTATCTAAATACCTCTCTAGCAAGATAAAGTCCCTTCGGGGACTTATCGTTGCCTCTAAAGATCGTCTCATTTTTGTGGCGATTTTTATCATTATTGCGATTCCCGTAATAGTGCTTTTAAGCCATTCCTACGCGCAGCTGCAAGCGTCGTCGCTCTTTGGTTACAAGGAGCACGCCTTCTCTGTGCTCCAGAATTTGAACAAGAACATCGCAGCGGACTTGGCTATCGAAGACAGGCGCTCATACGCCGACTACCGATTCATCCGCTCCGTTCCTGTATTTGGCGGCGAAGAAATCACCATGTCCGAACTGGCGGAGTTTCCGCAAAGGAGCCACTACGTGGGGCTCATCGGGCATTTCCAGCTCGACCCGTCCGGCAACTTGAGCACGCCGGTGCTCCCCGATGGCGTTCTGGAATCCATCCCCATGGTCGATAGGGACAAGCGCGTCGAAATCAGGAACAAGATAAGCAAGATACTCAACACGTCAGGGTTCCCCGCGATTTCGTCTGCGGTGACATTGTCAGCATCGAGCAGCGCCGAAACCCTCGACTCGACCCGCAAAAACGACAGCAAGCTCATCGACCAGATTTACAAGCAAGACCTCGACATCGCAAGCACGCGGAAGAAAAAGAAGAACAGCAAGCCGCGTGTGGAACAAATTACCGAAACGGGCGATTTCGCCTTTGGCGTAGAATCGACAAAGCTCGACACCACGGGACTTTTAGTCCGCTTGGTCTCGACAGAATCGACGCACTCCATGGAAGCAGAAATTGACTTTTTCCAAGCCATTGTCGATTCGAACTACATCATTTTCCACCGCACGGTAAGACGCGGCGTTGACGTGTTCATTCAAGGCTTCATAGTCGATGCAAAAGCCTACCTCACGAACCTCGTCAAGAACGAAATTGAAAAATACAAGGGAGTCACCAAAGGCAACCAGCAAGACCCGCTTGTGCTAGCGTTTATCCACAACCGCAAGCAATTCCTCGCCTTTGGCGAACGCAACAACATCACCACGGAACTTTTGGCCGAAGCGCTGCAAGCACCGCTCTCGGACGTTGTGTTCAAGATGTACACGACGCAGCACGCCCCCGGCGGCGAATTCGTTTTCTTTATCGGATTCCTGATGCTCACCGTGCTTGCCGTCGGCCTCATTTCGCTTTACCACATGACGCAAAGCCGCGTGAAGCTCGCCGCCAAGCGCCAAGACTTTGTCTCAGCCATTACGCACGAACTCAAGACACCGCTCACCGCCATCAAGATGTACGCAGAGCTATTGCAGAACTCTTGGGTCGCAAGCGAAGAAAAGAAGCAAAAGTACTACGGACAAATTGCAAGCGAAGCCGACAGGCTTTCGCGACTGATTCAGAACGTGCTGAACCTCTCGAAGCTTGACGGAAACCGCTGGAACGTGCAACTCCGCATGGCGAAACCCAAGGACGTTTTGGACGACTTCATTTCGACGTACAGCAAGAACGTCGAAAAGCAGGGATTTGAACTCACTGTTTCTTCGGACACGGATGCAAACAACATAAGTCTGATGATCGACCGCGACGCCATCATGCAGATTTTGATGAACCTTGTCGATAACTCGCTCAAGTTCTCCAAGAATGCCGAATACAAGATGATCAACGTCGAGCTTAGAATCAGGGACACGGACATGTACCTCGCCGTCCGCGACTACGGTCCGGGCATTCCGCCGAACGAGATGAAGAAGGTGTTCCAAGAATTCTACCGAGTCGAAAACGAGATGACGAGGCAGACGAGCGGAACGGGTATCGGTCTTTCGATGGTGAAGAAGTTGTGCAAATTGTGCAACATGACCATCGAGCTCGAAAACGCAAACCCCGGCCTGCGAACGAAGATACACTTCCCGAACTTGTCGATTTAGGGCGCGGCGGAGCCGCAGTTTGTAGTCTTGAGTTACTAGTTACT
>CAMZGI010000089.1 GCA_947306305.1 uncultured Fibrobacter sp. | reverse complement strand
GACGTGCAAAAAATTCAATAAAGCTGCGAAATATTCCCTTCACCCCCTCCTCCTCGTAAATGGCGACATCAGTTTATCCCTCTTTTTCAAGAAGGCTTGCGCAGCACAGAGATCAACGACTCCAGCCAAACTCATATCGTCCTTGCTGCCGATTTCGCTGAGTTTTTCAAAACCGGTCTGCATTTTTTCTTTGGCAGATTCGACACCGACTTCAGTAAGCATCTTAAGCAACTTGAAATAGAATTCGTGCAAGCGTTTGGGGCTAACGTCATAGTCGCCAAAGGAATCCTCGATGCCGTCACTACAGCAAAACACGACCGCTGGCGATTGCATTTTTTCGTCGCATTTTCCAAAAGCATAGCGGAAGAGATCTACGGCATTCGAGGCGCACAAAGAGGTGGTGTGATTTTGGAAGCAATTTACGTCCCACGGGACAAGCGATTTCCAATCGACATTCTTTTTCTGTTCGACGTTGTGGCTCCCGTTTTGTTCCAAACAAAGTATTCTTCCATCGCCGATGTGGATGGCAAGCCAGTACGACGGCGTACGCATATACGCCATTAGCGTGGTTCCGTAGGCTTTTTCAAGGGGATTCGCACCCAAGCATTCTTTTTCGTCATCCGAAAAAGGGCGTTCCTCGGAATCTTTCTGGATTTCAGCTTTCCATTTTTCGCATACGCGTGCGCACAGTTCCCTTATCAGGATTTCTTCTCTTGGATGGTCCGCAATTTGTGCCTGATATTCAGCCAACTGTTTTGCACGCAAGTTTTCGAATTCGTTCTTGTCATCTTCGCTTTTTGCTTTTTGCCAAAGCGGATCGATGTCATGGTCGTCTGTATGTACAGTTCCAGAGCCGTAATCTTTTTCGAAAACGGATGAATCCTTATGGATTTCTGCAAACTGAAGCAACACATCCTTTGCAGATTCCGCAGCAATTCTTGAGCCCACATCGCTCCGCACGTGAATTTTGCTTCCGTGACCGTCGCAAACGACAACGATTTGCACATCTTTTTCAGAAGACTCGTAAGACAACGAATAGTCCTGACAGGGCAAACCGCTCACGACATGGCTTGCCCCTTTTTGACTTACCGCAAACGTAACCATATTCACAATCTCTACTTCCAATCGCTCCAGTCATCGGTTCCAGAATTCGTCGTACTTTGACCGACATCTACGCCCTTGAGCGTTCCATCATTGGCAATCGCATTAGAAAGCGACTGCTGCATTTGCTGGTTCGGATCCGGGATTGCAGCACCGTCTCCACCGACGGACGCACTTTGCGATGCAATGGTCGATGCACTCACGCTAACGGTACGGATCATATTCTTCATTTGTTCAACATTATGAACTGTAATGACGGTTTCAGAATTTCCGGTAAATTCCTGCAAGATTTCCTTATCGGCATCATCACCTATCGCAATGGCGACTTTGACACCGATTTTAAACCAAGGATTTTCCCTGAGTTTTTCCAAATTGCGAACATACGAGTCAGTGGGATTGCCATCCGAAAGCAAGATAATCGCGGGGGCACGGCAGCCTGTGGGTTCGCCCATAAAGCCTTTGGATCGCGAAAGTTTGGCGTTGAGTTCAACAAGAGCCTTTCCAAAAGCGGTCATGCCGCCCGTGCTGAGGTCCTGCCACTGGAACTTTTCGGCTTCAACGGGTTGCGAAAACATCCATTGTGCGTCATTGTTGAATTCCAAGACGGCAATTTTTATCTGCGAATCTCCGCAGTTGCGGGAGATTTCGCCCACGTCCAGCAGGGAATCGCGCACAGCGGCGTTCAAGGACGCAATTTTTGCACCTTTCATGCTTCCCGACGTATCGACCACAAAAATCAGGTGAGTCACTCGACGAGGGAGTTGTTCAATTTCAAACGGATCTGTCGTAGCCATTCTAGTACCTCTTTTTTAATTGTTTGCAGTTTCAATCACACCTTCGCAGCCCTGGTTCCCAAAGCGGATAACGTAACCATCGCGGGCGGGCATCGATTTAGTCGGCGAAAGCATTCTGTTTTCGCCATTCGAGCAAGTCACAATCCACGAAGCATTGGACCTGTTCAGCAAGCCAATTTGTCCATTATTTTCGATAACGTTCGCGGCCTTTACGTCGAAATGTTCGTCAACGCCCATGGCGATGCATTGCGGCAAAGCATGCCCCGAAATAAGCGGAATCTTGAACTTCCCGATTTTGATGTACGGGTAAGCAGAGAATTTCTTGCCACAAAAAACGCATTTCTTTTCGCTATCATTCGGGTCGATAAAGGTCTTGTTTTTGCACGAAGGGCACTGGGCAAAAGAAGCCCTCACCTGCAATAAAATATCCTTCCATTCTCTTTCGCTGACGCGTTTTTTTCCGTCTTTCTGGGCTTCGCTGGAGAATGTCCTGCAAAAAGCTTCCTGTAAGATTTTCGGATAAATTTTCCAACGACGCAAGACGTTCTTGTGGAAACGTTCATCTGGGGCATTGCTGCGGTTTTTCGGATCCATGATGAACACGGATTCAAAGCCGAACAGCTTTTTCGCCATTTCGGGATTATTGTCGCACGGGCAGCTCAAATAGAACTTTCCTTCAAACGGGCGGTTCATATAAATTAGCATAAACAAGCATACCGCCAACGAGTAATAGTCGGTGTAAACGTTGGGCTTTGCGATTCCTTCGACGATTTCTGGAGCCATGTAGCCCGCCTTGCCCAAGATGCCCAAATTCTTGTCGTTCGGTGCCACATTGTCGTTGTCGCAAATCAGCACGTCGCCAGTTTGAGGGTTGATGAAAAAGTTTCCATCATTCATGTCCTGATAGCTGTAGCCGTTTCGATGCAGCTCCCAAAACGCCTTGACAATCTGCAAACAGGCGTTCAGTTGGGCATCCACGCTGGCGAATTTCGCCCTAGCCAAAATGAACTGGCACATATCCATGTATCCCGTCGGACGCAATTCCATGATGTAGCCAAAACTGCCGTGCTGGCGTTCGGTAATGAACAGCGGCCAAATAAAGTTTTTGTTCGGTGCACCACAATGGACGTTCTTTTCGAGGTTTTCATAGAATTCATCGCTGTACGGCACAGTGTACCACTTGAGCGCATATTCCTTATCGCGAAGCTTTACCTTATATACAATACCTTGACCGCCGCGACCCAATTCGCTGATGATTTGGCATGTTTCACCACCCTTGATGGCAACGCTCCAACCTCTATTCAATTCTGACATAAAACTCCTTTTAACTACCTATTTATTTATCGTAAAGGAAAAAGGAAATGTAAAGTTAATCAGCGAGGGATTTGACTTTTTCCCATAGTTTGGCACCAGCGACGGAAACAGTTTTTAGTCCCTTTTTAGCCTTGCCGAGCAAGCTGTAATTGTCGAGTTGGTCTTCGGCAGATACGTTATTATAATTCTTCGCGACAGTCACAGGTTCATCGCCTTCTGCGTTTTTAGCAAAAGGATCCGCACCAGCATCGACCAAAACCTTGACGATATAGCCATCGGCGTAACGCGCGGCAACATGCAACGGCAAATTCCCTTCGGAATCGACGCGCGAAACATTGGCCCGACGAGCAATCAGATACGATACCCGCCTTGCATTATTTTTCTGGATGGCATAGAACAATGGCGTTTTTCCATCACGGTCCAAGGCATCGACACGGGCTCCGTGTTCCAACAGAATGTCCATCCACGTTTCAGCATTTTGCATCAAGACGGCTTCGTGCATCAACGTTTTTCCATTCGCAAAAACTCTTGTCGTAGCATCACGATCGTTTTGCAGCAGGAGCTTCAATGCAGCCGGTTTCTTTTGTGCCAACGCCAATTCTACAGGAGCGACATTGTTCTGCAACAACGTCATATTCGCTCCATTGGACATCAAAAGTTTCAGCGCCATTACGTCATCATTTGCAATCGCATAGTGAATCGCAGCTCGGTTTGTCTTGTAATCTACAAAGTTGATATTTGCCCCAAGCTTCAAGTAGTATTTTGCAGAATCCAGAACGTGCCTGCGGATTGCAGAAACAAAGAATTCATCTTTGTATGTAAAGTCCAGCAAATACTTTGAAGTCCTGTTGTTCACCACCGTCATCGGAGTTGCGCCATTCACGTTTTTGTCGCGAACGGAGAGGCCCAATTCCATCAGCTTTTTAGCCTCTTCGAGATTGTTCTTATGAACAGCAACAAAGAGAGCTGTTTCATTATTGCGGTCTTTCGCATAAATGTCGGCTCCCGCTTTTTGCAATTCCGCAAACATCGGGAAATTGTAGCGGGCTGCATAGTGAATTAGCGGAATCCCGTATTCGTCACGGGAATTCACATCGGCACCGTACCTGACGAGTTCATGGAACAACGTTTTATTATTCCTTTTTACCGCATCAAAAATCAGCTGATTCTTTAAACGATAATGATTCAAATAATTCCTGTTTGCGGAACTCGATGCATACAATTCCGGCAGGTGCCCCTGATTGTCCGTGGCATCGGGCTTTAACCCAAGCGATACCAAATATCGCAGCATATCCACACCGCCCTCTTTTGCGGCATAGTGCAATAAGGTCTTTCCGTTTTCGTCAACGTAATGCAAGTCCGCACCATTCCGGTACGCCAAATCGCGATTGAGCTGAGCAACATTCCCGTTCTTGATATCATTCTTGATTTGATCTATTTTAGAATTCGCTTCATCCAGAACGTACCCCATACGGTTCGATTTGGCAAACGTTTTCAAGCGCCCATAATTTGCCCGAATCCAGCTATGAGATTTCGAGCGGAGATATTTTTCGACATAGCTCACAAAGTTCGACTCCACCGCTTCTTCTAACGGAGTCTTGTTTGCATTATTCGTCAACGTTTCGTCGGGATTGAATTTTTGCAACGAGTCCACCAACTCCGCAGATCCGAGACGCACCGCATAATGCATCGGCGTATTGCCCAACGAATCGCGACTATTGATATAGACTCCATCGCGCAACAGTTCCGCGGCATATTTCGCATCGCCCACAGAACAAGCTTCCAGCAATTTTTCCACTTTCATGGACGGATCATGCGGGAATCGCGAGTTTTCAATTTTTACGTAATAGACAACATAACCCAACAAAAGCACGCTGACCAAAACAGCAAAAATTCCAAAGCTACGGACGCGTTTAGCATGCCCCAAAGCGGTCTGGGATCGGGATATCGTCTTGTGAGCTTCGGTCTGGGCTTTTTGCGCACGATGTTCCAAATCCGTAATCTGACGAGTAAGCCCCGCCATCGTCCCGTCAAGCGAGACCATCTTGGCCGACCGAATATAGCCCAGCGCATACGCATAGCATTCAACGATGTAGTCGCTAATCGGGCGTTCCAAATGTGAATTCACGGCAAACGATTGCTTCAACCGTTTCACGTACAGGTCCCATCCCGAAACGTTTTTGCCATCCGACAACATCTTTTTTCCAATCCCGCATCTTTGCGCCGACAGAATAGCATTCCGATATTCGCCGTAATCTTCCCCGTATTCGTCCGCCAGCATTCCGTTCAAACGACCGTCCGCGACAATTTCGCATCCGAACTTTTGGACCAACTCGCGCATTTTCTGGTGCAATTCAGGAATAGATGACATTTCGATACGTCCTTGATAAAACCAATAACGTTATCGCATTTTATCTACAGTTTGTCAAAAGGAATTGAAAATTACACTTCAATTTCTTGGTATTCGATTGCTTCTTGTTCCGAGGGGAGCGGGTTTTTGTCATCTTGCTTTGCGCCGAGCAGTTCCAACTTGCGGCAAGTGGTGAGCACGCTCTGGCCTTTTTCGGCAAACTTGGACATTCCGCTTTTATACGCCTTTTGAGCCTTGTCCAAAGAATCGCCAATAATCCCCATCTGCTTTACAAATTGCCCCACGCGACTGAGCATTTCGTTCGCCAGTTCAAAGACTTTCTGCTGATTTTCGGCCTGCTGGATTTGCCGCCAAGTGAGCTTAATCATGCGGAGCGCTGCATAAAGCGTTTGCTCGTCAGCGATAAACACGTTCCTTTCCATCGCCTCGCGCCAAAGAGAAGGCTCCTCATTCAACGCCACCCAAAGCGCAGCGGAACGCGGAACAAACATAATCACAAAATCCATCGTCTTTTCGGGAGTCACGACATAGCGGGAATAATCCTTCGCAGCCAATTCCTTCACATGCTTTTTAAGGCTTTCGACATGCTTTTTCAGCAGCACTTTTCGCTGATCGCAGTCTTCGCAAGACGTGTAATCCAAAAAATCCTTCATCGAAACTTTGGAATCAATAATCACAACCCTAGTCTTGTCAAGTTTAACAATGACATCGGGACGCATTTTGCAGCCGGATTCTTCGGAACACAGAACCTTTCCACTTGCATCGCGGAGCGTCACCTGCTTCCTATAATTAATCCCTTCATGGAAATCGAAAGCTTCCAAAAGTTCCTCCAAAACGCTTTCGCCCCAATCGCCCTGAATTTTGCTATCGTGCTTGAAAGCCCGCACCAGCTCCTCAGCGGTCTGCTTTGTAGCAGTATTCGACTCGATGGACTGTTTCAGCACCTCTTTTAACGCGGAGTTCGCGTTAGCCTGCTGCAACGTGGTGTCGTTCATAGTCTTTTCCATCTTGGCGATGGTCTCTTTAAGCGGATTCACCAGCTGTTCCATGGTCGCATGGCCCGACTCCGTAATTTGCTTTTCTCGCAATTTGACCATTTCTTCGGTCGCATTTTTCGCCTCGGCGACAAGTCGCTTTGAAAGGTCGTCAAAATGCACCTTTTGCTCGTTCAAGGAGTTTTGATGTCGTTGCTCCATTTCTTGCTTTGTGATTTCAAGCGTTTTCGCGGCAGCAGCCTTCTCGTCTGCTAGCATTTTCGATGCCAAAGCCTTCTCTTCTGCAATACGTTTTGCAGCCTCGTCCTTGACCTCGCCCACTTTTCGAGTCTCCGCTGAAAGCTGGCTTTGCAGTACGGCTATCTGCTTTTGCAACTCCACTCCAACCTGATTTGCATCAGCCGCCTGCTTAGCATTTTTAACGCGAGCCACCAGAATTCCGATGACGATTCCAAGAACTGCACTGAGAATTGCAATAGCGATGATCGTAACGACTGACATAAAACTCCTTATTATAAAGATGGCGAATCAAGTCCGCCATGACGCAATTCAACTGTTAGAGATGGCGGGAACGACTCCATATATCTATATCGTCACAAAAAAGCAAAATGTCAATAAAAATTTCAAATTCAAAAAAATTTTTTTCAGCGAAATTTTCAAGTGTCATGATTTGACATATCGAAATTTTATATTTGCGAAGCATTCAAAAAGGAGTCGCTCATGAAGCACAACACCCAGCCCAACACCATCGACATCAACGCCCTCATCATGGAAGCCCAAAACGCAACCAACGATGACGTTCGAAGCGATGCAATCAACGAACTTTGGAAAAACTGCGGAAATTCCGTCGTAAATACCATGGCCGGGAAGTCTTACACGCTCGACTCCGATTTTAGCATGAGGAGCTTTAGTCCCTCGGAACGCCGTGCCAACCTCATGGGCGATGCATTTTTCGTCTTTTACGATGCCGTTATGAAGTTCGATGCCAATCGCGGCGTGCCATTCATGAACTACGTCAACCAAAAAACGACGTGGCAGCTCTCCACCGACAAGCGCGAAAACACCAAGCACAGCATGCGCGAAAAAGCTACCGATTTTTCGATGGAATGCAATTCGGGCTACGACACCGACTCTTACGACGAAGCAAACATCATGAACATCCTCAAAAATCTGCAAAGCACCGACGATTTCGAGGAAAGATGCTACAGAAAGGACGCAGTTCGCGCAATCAAGCAGCACATCAAAGGGAACCACAGGCTACTCCACTATTTTACCGTCTGTCAAGAAATCTGCAATGACGGAGACACTTGCAGCGATGCCGAAGTCGCAAGGCATTTGGGTTGCAGCCGTGCCAACGTCGGTCAGCTCCGCCGAAAACTTTACCAAGAACTAGCCGAATGCGACCTGATTCGCGACTGCCGCATGCTCATGGCGGCTTAAGCCGGGCTGTAAAGTTCCCGCCCTTTTGCGAGCGGGGATTTTTTTCTAAATTTGGGCCCATGGCAGAAAAAAAGAAAATTCTCGTAATGGTCGCAAGCCCCAAGAATGAACGCAGCGGAACCCTTATCCCGACAAAGGCTTTTGTCGAAGGGCTTGAGCAAAACGGCGATTACGAAACAGAATACGTCTTTATCGACAGGCTGCATATCAAGCCCTGCCGTGGCTGCCTGAGTTGCTGGGGGCGCGAGGACGGCTCGTGCTTTATCAAGGACGACGACATTCCGATGATCCGCGAAAAGCTCACGAACTCCGACATTGTCATTTGGAGTTTTCCGCTGTTCTTGTTCAGCATTCCCGGCCAGATGAAGGTCTTGATGGACCGCATCGTAGGCATGATCCACCCGTACATGGGACAAAAGCTAAAAGACGGAGCCAACGCGATGAACTCGCACTTGCACGGGCTCCAGTTCCAGAAAGAAGGCCAAAAGATTATTTTGCTTTCGAGCTGTGCCTGGATGGACTTGGACGTGGTCTATGAACCAATCCGCAAGCAGTTCGACATTATTCTCGGCCACGAAGGCTACACGCTTATCGCCTGCCCGCAGATGCGCGCGCTCGACCACCGTGGCGGTCCGCGCCGCTTGAACATGCTTCGCGACAAATACCGCAAGGGCGGCGCCGAACTTGCAAAGACCGGCAAGCTCTCCCAAGAAGCAATCGACCTAATGCAAAAGCCCATCTTTAGCGAAGAAGCCTACGAAACGCTCGTCACCGAATTCGTGACGCACATGTTCGACCGTCCAGATAATTTCTAGCGGTGTTTTAGTAAACAGTAGGCAGTGGCTAGTGATTAGGATGCTCGGCTTTGCCGGGCATTTTTTTTCAAAGGTGATGCCGCCCCGGAACAAGTCCGGGGTGACAATAACGGTCTTGTAAAAAAGAAAAACCTTGGCGAATGCCA
>CAMZGI010000088.1 GCA_947306305.1 uncultured Fibrobacter sp. | reverse complement strand
GGCGTTCTGGTGCAGGACTACAAGGAATGCGCTACGACCGAAAAGAACGGTACGGAAATTTACTTTGAACCGGATGCCGACATTTTCAAGAACTATCGTTTTCTCCCGGCCTACATGGAAGAAAAGGTCTGGAACTACGCCTACTTGAACAACGGGCTCCAGCTCATCATGAACGACAAGGTCTATACGAGCCCGAACGGTCTCTTGGACCTTTTAAACAAGCATGTCGATGACACAATCCGCTATCCGGTAATTCATTTTAAGGACAAGGATATCGAATGCGCGTTCACGCACGGCAACCAGTACGGCGAACATTACTACAGCTTTGTGAACGGCCAGCACACGACGCAGGGCGGTACGCACCAGCAGGCATTCCGCGAGGGCGTGGTCAAGGGCGCTCGCGACCACTTCAAGAAGGATCTTGATCCGTCGGACGTTCGCAACTGCATCATCGGCGCCATTTCCGTGCGCATACAGGAACCGGTTTTCGAATCACAGACAAAGACTAAGCTTGGCTCCACGACGGTTTCGCCAGGCGGCGCGCAGTTGCGCTCTTGGATTGTCGATTACGTGGCAAGCCAGTTCGACAACTACTTGCACAAGAATCCCGAAACTGAAAAAGCTTTGCTCAACCGCATCACGCAGAACGAACGTGAACGCAAGGAAATCGCGGGCATCAAGAAGCTTGCGAACGAACGCGCCAAGAAGGCGAACTTGCACAACCGCAAGCTGCGCGACTGCAAGATTCACCTCACCGACGTGAAAAACGCGCTCAACCGCGAATCGATGATTTTCATTACAGAAGGTGACTCCGCATCCGGTTCCATCACGAAGGCCCGTAACGTGCAGACGCAGGCGGTGTTCAGCCTCCGCGGTAAGCCGCTCAACAGCTTTGGCATGACCAAGAAGGTCGTCTATGAAAACGAAGAATTCAACTTGTTGCAGCACGCGCTCGACATCGAAAACGGTCTCGAAAACTTGCGTTACGACAAAGTCATTATCGCAACTGATGCTGATGTCGATGGAATGCACATTCGCCTTTTGCTGATGACGTTCTTCTTGCAGTTCTTCCCCGAACTCGTGGAGCAAAAGCATTTGTACATCTTGCAGACTCCGCTTTTCCGCGTGCGCAACAAGCAAGTGACCAAGTACTGCTACGACGAAGCCGAACGCGACAAGGCTGCAAAGGAAATCGGCAAGACAGGTCTCGAAATCACTCGATTCAAAGGTCTTGGCGAAATCAGCCCGGAAGAATTCGGACAGTTCATCAACGAAGACATGCGCCTTGAAACGGTCAGCATTCCGCCTGACGCTTCGCTCGGCAAGATGCTCGAATACTACATGGGCAACAACACGCCGATGCGCCAGGAGCACATTGTGCTCAATTTGAGAGCAGACGCTGTCGAAGAACTGTAAGCGCCGGAGGCGCAGTTACTAGTTAATAGAACTTAGTTACTAGCATACAGAAAATGCCGCTGATGAAAATCAGCGGCATTTCTCTACTCAAAAGCTTCCTCACCGATGCTTAGACGACGCATTGGCATTGTCTAAGCTCTAAGTTCTGCCTACTAAGTCCTTACGCCTCATCGCTACCGATTATTCAAATAATTCAGCACCTTGTTCGTAAGGTCGTTTTCTTTTTTCCAGAAGAGCACGGCTCCGGTCGCACGGTCAATGACCATATCGTAGCCTTCCTGCAACGCAATTTCGTTCACAGCCTTGCGGATAAGCTGGATAATCGGACCGCTCACCTTTTCGTTTTCGGTGATGAGTTCGCCATTACGTCCATAGACGCGGTCGATGAACGACTTGAGTTCAGTGTCCTTCTTGTTGTACTCGGCTTCAAGCTCGCGCTTCTTTTCGTCCGAGAACATCAAAACCTGCTTGTCGAGCTTTTCCTTGATGGCGGCAAGTTCCTTTTGCAAAAGGTTCGCTTGCTGTTCCCATTTCGCCACTTGGCGGTCATATTCTTCTTGAGCCTTCTTGGTGCCCTTGAACCCGTCAAAGATAATCTTTGAATCGACATGAGCAATGCGAAGTCCGTCTTCGGCAAAGCTTGCACAGGCAAACACGACCGAAATTAAAACTATCAACTTGCGAAACATAACGTGCCTCCTGTCAAACTAGAATGCCTGACCAATGACAAAATTGAATTCCATATCGCCCACCTTGGAGTACTTGGTTCCATTGTAGGCCTCGCCCGGATCGAGCGGCCAAGCAAAGTCGAAACCGATAATGCCAAGCATCGGCACCACGACGCGGAAACCAAAACCGATGTCCTTCTTGAGCGTCGTCGGGTCCCATTCGCTGAGCGGGTTCTTCTTGGGCTTGTCGATACGGTTGTTGGTATCGATGCGTTCGCCGAACACGTTACCCGCATCGAAGAAGAACGGCAACAGGTAGAACGTCTGCGGCACAAGTCCGAGCTGGAGTTCGGCGCCAATGTACTGGTAGCTGCGTCCCAAGCGGCTGTAACCAATAGAGCCCGAGCCGTAACCACGCATCTGGCCGTCGTAGCCAAGCACGCCGCCCATTCTATACAAGGTGCGATGCTGGAGTTTGTCGCCAAAGATAACGCCGTATTCGTTTGTAAGCGCAATCGCCAAGCGGTCGCGGAAGAGCGGGAACCACCACTTGATAGTGAGGTCGGCCTTCACAAATTCGAAGTCGCTGCCAAAAGCGGAATTTGCCCATTGCACGTCGAGCACATAGCGGGAACCGTCGGTCGGGAATTGCGGCAAGTTCTTGTCGTCGCGCTGAATGCGGAAGTTGAATGCCGATTCGATACCCGTATAGACCACGTAGCTGTTGTCGATGTTCGGGCCCTGGTCGTTCATGAGCCAGCCGTAGCCAATCTGTCCGTAGAAGTAGTCGTCCGGCCACTTGAGGCGCTTACCCACAAAGATGTTTCCGCCATAACGGGTAATGTCGTGCTCGTCATAATCTTCCATGTTCCACCAAGAGTAGCTGAGGCTTGCGCCGAGCGTAATCGGCTTGTCGAGGAACCACGGTTCAGTAAAGCTAATCGTTGCGCTCTTCTTGTCGGCACCGTATTCGAGGTTGAGCGCAGCCTGCTGTCCATCGCCCATGCAGCAGTTCGGGATAGAGACGCTAGCCGTTCCCACAAAGCCATCGCTTTCGCTGTAAGAAACGCCCAAGCTGAACTGGCCCGTACCGGCTTGCTTTTCTTGAACGGCAAAGTCCAAATCCACTTCTTGTTCGCCCACGACCTTAATGTCTGGAACGACCATGTCGAAGTAGTTGAGCTGCATAATGTCGCGGAAGCTACGTTCCAAAGCGGACTGGCGGTACGTATCGCCCGGATACAGACGGACTTCGCGGCGGATTACTTTTTCGTTTGTCTTGGTGTTGCCACGGACATGCACCTTGTGAATCTGAGCCGGCAGGCCTTCGTTCATCTTGTAAGCGAGGTTCACGACAGAGTCGTTTTCGAACGTTCTTTCTTCGTCGAACTGGGCAAAGAGGTAGCCGTCTTCGCGGTAGGAATCGAGCAAAGCCTTGCGAGACGCTTCATAGACATACTGGTCGAACACGGAGCCGCTGTCCAAACGGAACACGTAGCCAAGCATCTTGTCGCTCTGGACTTCGTTGCCAGTAAAGTGGAGGCTGCCCATGTAATAGCGGCGGCCTTCGGTCACGTCGATGTGGACAATGATATCGCTCGAAGTCTTGATGTTGTCGTACTTGTACAAAGCAGGAATCAAGTCTTCAATCATGTAACGCACGAGGAGCTTGCTTTCGTAAGCGTTGCGTCTTTTGATTTTGAGGAGCGAATCAATCTTCGGATTGCTCCACGTTCTGCCAGCCACGAGTCTAAGCCATTCCTTGCGGGAGTTCTCGTAACGGATAATGTCGTTCAAGAGCTTCCAAGCGCTTTCTTCGTCCTTCACTTGCGGCATGCGTCTTGTGAGCGGATTTTTGTCGCCAGCCTTGCGCATGTTCCTGTAATAGTGAGTGACTTCCATCGTCGGCTTGCCCGCCATCTTGTAAAGCGGGTTCGTCGTATCGGC
Source organism: uncultured Fibrobacter sp. (assembly GCA_947306305.1). Taxonomy (GTDB): domain Bacteria; phylum Fibrobacterota; class Fibrobacteria; order Fibrobacterales; family Fibrobacteraceae; genus Fibrobacter. The sequence goes on along the minus strand of CAMZGI010000088.1, from coordinate 5,087 downwards.
AATAGCGTCGTTCAACTGCGTATAAAGCGGAGCGAGGCGTTCGCCAACCGGCACCATGCGTCCAAGATAGAAGAGGCACGAGGAATCCGGCAAATATTCGGCATGATAGTCATTGAGTTCTGCATCCAAGTAGCCAAAGTGGCGGAACACGTTCAGCACCGTATCGCGGTCGGCTTCAAAGACGTTTTCCTTAAATTCGCCGCCACCCCACCACTGGTTTTCCTTGGAGAGCATGTGGTCGGTAATTTCTTCGACGGGCACGTGGTCGTTGCCCTTCACGTCAAAGCCGCGGATGCGGACCTTGGAACCTTCGCGAATCACAAAGGTCACCTTGTTCTGGTATTCGTCAACGGGTTCTTCGCGGTAGCCCACTTCGGCAAGGAGGAACCCTTCGGAGCGGTAATGGTCGAGCATCGCCTGACGCGTGCGTTCCAGCTGAGCCTTGCTATAGACCTGTCCCGGAATCATGCGGATTTTCAAACGCAAATCGTCTTCGGAAACTTCGTCGCAGCCATCCAAAATTGCAGTGTCCAAAGCAGGGAGTTCCTTGACCTTGAACACCAAATCCACATCAGAACCTTCGCCCACGTAATCGACCCAGGCGGTAACATCGTCAAACAAACCCGAAGCGTAAAGCGTACTGACCGAGTTCTGCACTTTTTCGGAAAGCGAAGTCGGAGAAAAGCTCTGCCCAATGCGGATACCAATACGTCCAAGGACGGAGCGTTCATCCATGTGATGAGTGCCTTCGACACGAATCTTGTTGATCTTATTCTCAACCATATACTTGTCGGAAATCTGCGACATGTCCAAAAGCTGGGCATTCGAAAGTCCGACCAAAGCAAGAACGAATAAAAGCGAACGGGAACGCAGAATAGACCTACCTATAAAAGCAGTTTATTAAAATTTCTGCCCAAAAATACAAAAATTCAAGGACCCCGCCCACTTGACTTTTTTGAAAAGCAGCCTCAAGACCGAAATAACGCAAAGCGCAGTCTTTCACCACGCATTGTTTTACATTTTCTGCATTCATTACGTTTTTCTCGCAAAAAAAAAGAAACATAGCGTAATAAAACACATTAAGACGACATTATTTATATTTAAAACGCAAAATTTTAAACTCAACCTCATATTGAAGGATATTATGCGCTCTACAGCTTGGAACGACGAAGAAAACAAAGTCCTGCCCGAAATGGCACTCGACTTTATGCCCGAAGAAAAATTACGCGAATTGCAGTTGCAGCGTTTGCGTGCAACCGTGAAACTCGCCTACGAAAAGGTTCCGCTGTTCCACGAACGCATGGTCGAAAAGGGCGTCACCCCCGATGACATCAAGTCTTTGAAGGACATCGTGAAGATTCCGTTCTCGATGAAGAAGGACCTCCGCGACACGTACCCGTATGGACTTTTCGCAGTGGATATGAGCGAAGTCGTGCGTCTGCATGCAAGCTCAGGAACCACCGGCAAGCCGATCGTTGTGGGCTACACCAAGGAAGACATGGACGTTTGGGCCCAGGTCGTGAAGCGCGGTCTTTTGGCTTGCGGTTTCCGCAGCACGGACATCGTGCAGAACTTCTACGGCTACGGCCTGTTTACGGGCGGTCTTGGCATTCACGGCGGCTTTGAAGCCCTCGGCGCAACTGTCGTGCCGATTAGCGGCGGCAATACCGAACGCCAAGTCATGCTCATGAAGGACTTTGGCGTTACCGCAGTGGGCGGCACTCCGAGTTACTTTGTCCGCATCATCGACGTAGCAGAAAAGATGGGTGTCGATATTTCGAAGTTGAACGTGAAGCGCGGCATCTTCGGTGCAGAACCGTGGAGCGACGGCATGCGCGACTACATCGAAGAAAAGACCGGCATCAAGGCTTACGACATTTACGGACTTTCTGAAATTGTAGGCCCAGGCGTGGGCTGCGAATGCGAATGCCGCGACGGCATTCACATCTTTGAAGACCACTTCTACCCCGAAATTGTCGATCCGGAAACGCTCGAACCGCTTCCGGACGGCGAAGAAGGCGAACTCGTCATCAGCACGCTCAGCAAGCGCGCCATGCCGATTTTGCGCTACCGCACCCGCGACATCACCGCTATCGAAAACACGAAGTGCAAGTGCGGCCGTACCATCCGCCGTATCCGCCGCATTGGCCGCCGCAGCGACGACATGATCATCATGCGTGGCGTGAACGTGTTCCCGAGCCAAATCGAAACAGCGCTCCTCCGTGCAGAAAAGGCTCTGCCGCACTACCAGATTGTGCTCGACACCAAGAACAACATGGATACGCTCGAAGTCAAGGTCGAAGTTTCTCGCGACATGGTGAGCGACTCCATGAGCGATATGGAACAGCTCAACAAGAAGTTCAAGCACTCCATCGAACAGATTCTTGGCATTTCTGTGATTGTCACGCTCTGCGAACCGGATTCTCTGCCGCGTAGCGAAGGCAAGGCGAAGAGAGTGGTGGACAACAGAAAGAAGATTTAAAATTAGGTTTCAGGTTACAGGTTACAGGTTTTAGGAAAAAGAATCATGCACTTCGTGCATCTGTAGCGGGCGGCTTTGCCGCGATTATTTACCTAACCCCTGACCCCTAATGCCTGATACCTCAACAAGGAGAAAACATCATGAAGATTCCACAGGTTTCAGTTTTTGTTACGAATCGTCCGGGTCGTCTCCAAGCGGTCTGCCGCTCTCTGGCTGACGCAGGGATTAACCTTCTCTCGCTCACCCTCGCCGATTCCGGCGAATTCGGCCTTATCCGCCTTATTGTGAACGAATCCGAAAAGGCTGTTGAAGTGCTCGCCAAGTCTGGACTCAGCGCAACCGTCACTGACGTTGTCGCATGCCCTGTCGCAGACAAGGTGGGCGGTCTTGCCGACCTCCTCGACGTTCTCGGCGACTTGCAGATTGACTACATGTACGCTTACCCGTCCGAATGCAAGGCAGGCACGAACATCATGATCCTTCGCTTTAGCGATACGGAAAAGGCACTCAAGGTCTTGGCCGAAAAGAACTTCAAGACGCTCAGCACAGTAGAAATGCTGGGATAGTCGCGGCAAAGCCGCAGTTACTAGTTCTGAGTTACTAGTTACGAGAACAGCGAAACGGTTAAACCGTTTCGCTTTTTTATAATTCCTGACAAATGCGTGGATCCTATCGGTCACCTTACGGATCCCTCCAGGACGACACTTCCTACTGTCTACTTCCTACTGTCTACTTCCAACTAATCAAAGCTCAATCCCCGTGTCGCGTTCAACAATCGTTTCGCACGCAGCCTTGAACGTGTCGGAAGTCGCTACAATAGTAAGGCTCTGCTTTTTGGTGCGGGTCACCCCGGTATAAAGGATTTGCCTGTTCAAAAGCGGATGTCCTAATCTCGTAGGCAAGAACATCAAGATATTCGGATAGCCAGACCCCTGCGACTTGTGGATGGTAATCGCAAAAGCGCTTTCAATGCAGTCGCTCGGCAACATCGAAAGCGGATAAAACACAAAGCCGCCCTTTCGTTTGAGCATCAGCATCGGACGATTCGCGCAATCGACGACAATTCCCGAATCACCGTTATACAAGTCAAAATAGGACTGGTTCTTTGTCAAAATCATCAGCTTGCCGTCAAAAGGCTCATATTCACCAAAGCCAAGGGACTTGATGACCATTTTGTTCAAGCTTTCAACACCACGCAATCCGCGACGTTCCGCCGACAAAATGCGTGCTTTATCGGACAACTTCCACAAAGCTTCGCGATTTGCACATTCTTCTGTCCAATCTTGTTCAGAAAGATCCTGCTCCATATAATTTTTCGCCGTCAATTTCGGGCGAATTTTTTTAGCTAACGAGCACAAATCGCCATCCGGCTGGCAGTAGAATTTTTGAGTCCAACTGTCAAGAAATTCCTGAATCGATTTTTCCTCATCGGCCTTAGGCAAAGCTTTTTGACCATCGCCAAACTGAATCAAGTTGACTTCGTCGATTGAACCATTCCAAAGCGACATTTCGTTATTCCATATAGTCCATGTCGTTTCAAGTTTAAGCTCTTCTTCGCTCAGCTTTTTCTGTATAAATTGAGCAAGTCGCCCGACTTTTGAATTCTTATCGAAACGGTTCGATTCCGTCAATTCAACGACGCTATTTTCATCCAAATTAAGAATTTCGCCCAACACGGCGCCAGCATCCACTGAAGGCAACTGATCCTTATCGCCCAAAACATAGAGTCGGTAGTCCTTTTGTGGCAACGCCTGCATGAACGACGCAAACAGAGACAAGTCAATCATGCTCGCTTCGTCAATCACAAAAATCGACTTTTCCGGGAAACGGTTCTTTTCGCTATAACGGAAGCTGTTGGTTTGCGGATTATAGCTCAAGAGACGGTGCAAAGTCGTATAGCTATCCACGTTTTTCAGATGTTCAACAATAGGATCCTTTTGTGCTTCTGGAGAAAGCTTCGTCACGCACTCTTCAATACTTTCACGCAAACGATCTGCAGCCTTGCCACTCGGAGCAGCATAATGGATATTCCATTTTCGCATTTGCTCGTTCTTGTCCAGCAAATTCCAAAGCAAAAAGAACACGACAGTCGTCTTGCCCGTGCCCGGCCCGCCCGTAATAATCAAGTTTTGCTTTTCGCCTTTGACAATTGATTCAAGCTGAGCCTTTTTCAATTCGAAAACGGGATCGCTTGGAGCGACCATATTTTCAATCGTCGTAGCAATTCCGCCATCAGCAGATTCCCCAGCAACACCGTCAAAGACGCAATCCGGAGTTCCTTTTTTAAAACATTTTTCGATGACTTTTTTTGCCTGCAAATACTTTTCCGTATATAAGAACGGAGCAGGATTTCCATCTTTGTCTTTCTGGTATTCGACAACCAATGGGCGTTCCACATTCTCCACCAGTTCTTTGCAACCAGCTTCAATGATGTCTTTAAAATCTTCCGCAGACGGGAATGCTTGAACATCTTCTAAAGCAGCCCCATTCGAAGCGAGAATTACAAGACCGTCCCACTTCGTTTTCCACTTCAAGAACAAAGTATCTGGCGTAAGCGAAATTCGCGTATTGCCATCATCCGAGAGGGAGAAGAATATGTGGAGCA
>CAMZGI010000087.1 GCA_947306305.1 uncultured Fibrobacter sp. | reverse complement strand
GTCTGTACGCCTTTGGCGTGTTTTACCGGCCGCATTGACCACAACGTAGCAAAGAATCGCGATGTCGAGCGCAAACCGCTTTTTGACCTCCGCCCACCGACAGCCGAATCGAAACTTCCATGGCTCTTGCTCGATCATCAGCCCCGCGGAATTGAAGAAGACCATCCGGGCCGCCGTCCCGACTTTGCGATGTCTGGTCACACGCACAATGGGCAGTTCTTTCCCGGAACAATCTTTATCAACTGGGTATGGCACCTTGCTTATGGCCTTGGCGAACTCGATCAGGTCAAGTGGCTTGTCTCCAGCGGCGTAGATTCTTGGGGACCTCCCGTCCGTGTCGGTAGCGAGACCGAGATTTGGTTCCTCCGTTTTGTGCCAAACGACTTGTAATGTCAGTGAGTGTCAAATTACATTAACTATATTTTAGCGAACTATGGCTCTTTGTTTAGAATCAGATCAGTTAGAAACCGTGCAGAGAATTCTTGGACTCCACTTTGAGGGGTTTGAAGTATGGGCGTACGGGACACGTGTCACGGGCGTGGATTTGACCCCGGATACGGAATTGGAATTAGCCGTCATCTCGGATTCCCCAATCTCTCTCGATGACATGACTTCGGTGGAAAAGGCATTTGTCGAAAGCGGTCTTCCGTTCCGCGTCGATGTTATCGATTGGTCTAAGCTCCCCGAATCTCTCCAAAAACAAATCAAGAAAGAACATTCTGTCATTCAGGAAGCTTCCGATAGCTTCCAGTAACGGCGAGGTTGAATATGAATCGCTTGTTTCCTGCAATTTTGGTCGCTCTCCTTTCTACGAGTGTGTTTGCTCAGGACGGTGTGGAACGTATAAAGTCGATGGTCAAGGGTGGACGTTGCTCCGAAGCGATTGCTCCTTTGAAAAAGATTTATAACGAGTCTTTCCGCAAGCTCGAAGGCGAAAAGGCGGCTGTAATGCTCACCGAATGCTACCTCCGCGCTCACAAGCGTTCCGAGGCTCATGATGTGGCATCCCGCTTTTTGGAATACCATGTAAAGTCGGCTTACCGTGAACGAATGGAACTTGCCCGTGCAATTATCGATGTCGAAAACGGTTCCGTGTTCGATGGAGTCGAATCGATGCTGCGAGTGCTTTCTTACTCGACGAACCCGGCAGCAAGATCCCGTGCAAAGGACGTGGTCATCCAGACTTTGGCTGCATCGCTCCTCAATGCCGACCAGTTGCAGGCTCTCCTTGAAAAGTATCCCGTCGATCGTGAAGTCATTGGATGGCTCCAGCTCCAGATTGGCCGTGAATGCCAGAATATCAAGCGTTACAAGGCAGCAAGGTACTGGTACAAGAAGGTCTTGAAGAACGGTTCTTCTGAAAGCTTGCAGAGTACTGCAAAGAAGGGAATTAACGCGGTGGAAGGTCTTGGCGCTGGACTCCCGACCATCCTCGTTTTGGCTCCTCTCTCTGGCGACTTTGCTGAATTTGGTGCCGCCGCTGTTCAGGGAACGCTCCTTGCTTATGAACAGTCTGGCCTTAAGAACAAAGTGAATATCCGTTTTCAGGATACGCATGCCGATGCTGCTATCGCTCTTATGAGGACGCAACGCGCGGTGAACCAAGATAGCGTGATTGCAATTATCGGACCTATCATGAGTGCTCCGGCAACTGCAGTGGCTGCATGGCTTGGCGCGAACTTCCAGCATGTGCCGATGCTTACCCCGACGGCAACGGACGGCGGCATTGCAAAGCTTGGCCCGAACATTTTCCAAGTGAACATCACCATGGATATCCTTGCGCAGACGATTGCGGACTTTGCTATCAAGTGCCTCGACATTCGTGAATTTGGCATTATGAGTCCGCTTGGCGATTTCGGTACGGCGATGTCTGAAACCTTTACCCGTGCAGTCGAACGCCGTGGCGGCGATGTGGTCGCATTCCGCAATTACGAAGAAGGCCGCCCGGATTACAAGACCGAATTCAACCTCTTGCGCGACGTTCGCTTTAATCAAGAAAACCGCCGCCGCAACATAGCCAAAGGCTTGAACGACCTCAATACAGTGAACCCGAGAGATCGCAAGGTTTACCTTGCCGACTCCAACAGCAACTTCCCGGGCCTCTTTATCCCGGCAACGAACCCTGCTGACGCTGGCGCCATGGTGAGCCAGGCCGCGTTCAACAAAGTCTCTGGCACGTATCTCGGAACATCGGGCTGGTATGGACGTGAACTCATGATTCAAGGCAAGCGCCTTGTGGAAGGTTCCTACTTTAGCGTTCCTGCAATTGACATGAACAAGGGCAACACGGCTTACACCACGTTTGCTAAAGACTTCAAGGAACGTTGGGGAATCGAGCCGGGTGAAGATAAAGTAAGTGGGCTTAGCTTTGATGCCGCGAACATCATCTTCACGACATTGAATGCCATCTCGGGCACGCAAGACGACATGACGCACTTTATCAATGCGACTAAGGACTTTAGAGGAATTTATGGCGACATCAAGTTCCGCCGCGGTGCCAATGCCAACACGAGAATCGTGACTGTGGATAAAGGCAAGTTCGAAGTGGTGACGACCTGCAACAAGCAGGACGCAACCAAAGCTGCCGAGAAAGCCGCTTCCAAGTCCAAGAAAAAGAAATAACTGAAAATTTCGAACAAGTTTTAGAAAATAATCGCCCGTGGGTTAACCCACGGGCGGTTTTGTTAGCAGCTTGCGGCGCAGATGCAGGCGGCGACAAAGTCCGCCGATTCGCCCTGCTGGTAATAGGCGTAGAGGTTCGAATCATCCATGATGTCGTCGAGGTTGATTCCGCTGGTCGTATTCAGCTCGTCCTTAATCCTTTCCTTGAAGGTCTGGAATCCAGGATGGAACAGATAGTACAATGCGGTAGCCTGAGTCTTACGGAACAGTTTCATGGGAACCTCCATTCTTAAAGTTTTTACCTACACCCGATCTCTCCAACTAATTTTTTCTCATTTCAACTCGTTAATTTTTGTTGTATCTTGCCTTTTATCAACTACTTAACGTGTTTTATGTTTTAAATTATGTTGATAAAATGTTCTTTTCTTATTGGTATCTATTGTATTTATACATTTTTTTACATTCGTTGGCAAGCTTTGTCGTATTCCAGATTGGAACATGGTTCTAAAATTCGAAAGTTTCTAAATTGATTTTCAATGTTTTTGAGATTTCTTGCATCGTTGTTGTTATTGTCCGCCATGTGTTTTGCTGGCGGGTCATCGTTTGCACTTTCACCTGAACAAGATTCGCTTGCGGAGCAGATTACCCAAAAGACGATGGAGCTCAAGTATGCCGATGCGTTCAATGTCGCGCGTAAGCTCCGCTTAGAAAATGACGGTGTCGGTTGCGTTTTCCAGAACATCATTCGCATCAGTTTGTACGACGACAAGGGCGATACGGCATCTCTCAAGGTGGCGGCGAAAAATCTTGAATCTTGCAAGACCGAAGGTCTTTGGGACGCTCTCCGCAATTTTGAAATTGGCTATGTGCTCACAGAAACGGGGCATTCCGTCAAGGGGGCTATGCAGACGCGTTCGGCGGCGAAGATGTTCGAGGATTCGCCTGATTTCGAGGCTAAATCGTTTTACGCAATTTACGCCTATTATGTCGATGACAGTTTTGGGTGGCTTCCGTTCAAGTCGGATAATCGCGAAGCGTATCTTAAAACGCTCAACGAGGCTTCTGTCAAGTCAAAGCGTTTTTGGCCGCTTTTCTTGACTCCGTTAATTTGGATGCACTACGACCGCAGGGATTTTGCGACGGGTCTTTCGCTTGCTGAACGTGGGCTTAAAAAAGCTCCGAATCATCCGGTGATGCTCCAGATCAAGGCGGATATGCTTTACAGGCTAAAGCGTTATTCCGAGGCTGCTGACATTTATGAAAAGAGCGCTGCTGATTATCTTGAACGCACAGGAAAAAGCATTCGCTATTGGTGTTCTGTCTTGAACCTTATCCGTATTTATCATGACGCGGGTGACAAAGCTAAAGCTGCAGAACAACGTAAAAAACTCGACGACCCGGAATACAAAAAACTTGAGAATTGGATGCCCGGTTCGCTTATGGACGATCTTAAGGATCGCAAGTTGATTTAGGTTTTACCTTTAATATTTTTTTTACAAAAAACTTTGGGACAAACTCGACTAAAAAAGCGTGTTAATAAATAGAAGAACCAAGAAATATCAGGAGGTTTTTTTATGTCGAGTCAAAGATCCATACTGCGTGTGGGCTTCTTTTTGGATGGCTACACGGTAAGGAAGGTCAACGATTATTACTTGAAGTATCACCGGTACCATGCCCGCTTGGATTTCAGGGCGCTCAAGGCGTGGGTGAGGGATTACGCCCAAAGGCTTTTTGGTCGTGAAGGGAACTTCATCGAGCTTTACTCTCATTACTACCACCCTTACGTGAAGTTTGCGGATTGCGGCGAGACTTCGTGCATTACGGGGATGGAACGTTTCGAAAAGCAGCTGATGCGAGCGGGCATCGAGATGCATTACAATATTCCCGAATATGCCGACAAGATGGGCCCGAACATGTTGCTTGTCGAGGATGCGTATTTGTATGCGTATTACCACAAGGTGGACGTTCTTGTTTTGATGAGCACGCAGGGACAGTATTCGACTTTGCCCGAACGCCTTAAAAAGGAGGGCGTGCCGATGCTCCTGTTGGGTTGGAATTTCATGTACGAAAAAGAGAATACTCCTGTGTATTGGAAAACGGATCCAAGCTTGCGTGAGCTTAGCGGTTATTATGTTGCTATGGAACAGGTCGCCGAAAAATATCCGCCCAAGCGGAGTGCTTCAACGAATTTGTTCATGCTGCCGTACAGCACGAATATGCATCATCCGACGAACGTGTGGAGCCGCTATTTGCATAAGGTAATTGCGTCGCTGGAATAACCCTTTGGGGTACGAAAAAAGCCCCGCAGCGGCGGGGCTCGTTTTCAAGTTTTCAAAGTTGTTCTTTAAATTTTGTCCAACTGCTTGTTGTCCCAAATGCTGAGGAACGTCCACGTTAAACGCAGACCCACAAACCAGGTGTCGCCGTCGTTGTCGGTGTTGAACACGGTCGTGTCGAGGTCTTCGCCTTCGACGTTGAGCTCGTTGTAGCGGACGGCGCGGTAGCCGCCGTAAAGGCCCACGGAGAACTGGTCGAATTGCAGGCGGGCTTCGAGTTCGGCATTGAACGATGCTGCGATGGAGCTGTAGTAGCGGTCGCGCATGAGGGATTCATTCCCGGAGGTCTTGCTTGTGACAACGTAGTTAGACGTGAAGTGGATGTTCATCATGTTGAATCCGATACCCACGGCAGGAATCAAGTTGAAGAACGCGTTTTCGCCGAGAGTCTTCCAGCCGAACATCCAGTCGGCGCCGTAGCTGAACCAGCGGGCGTCGTAGAGCGGGAATTTCATTGTAGCCGTTCCGTCTTCGCTTGTGCCTAAGATGGTGGAGCTAGGACGTTCCGAAATCTGGGTCGCCATGAAGTTGATGTTGAACCAGGTCAAGAACTGCATGTACTGGGCGCCAATATTGATATGGAAGGCGGGGTAATACTTGTTGAACTTGCTGAATTTGGCGGATCCGCTGTATTTGGTCGAATCCGAGTTTGTCATGAGGTAGCCGTTTGCAAGCGCGACGGAATTGACGTAGTCGTTGAACTTGGGCATCATGCCGCGGAAATCGCCGCCAAGAGAAATGAAACCACGAATGTGGTCTTTGTCGTAAAAACCGGGTTCGGCAGCATTTGAATTGGTGGCTAAACTAAGAATGCCAAACACCGCTGCTATGCACAAAGAGGCTATTTTTGTCTTCATAAAGGCTCTCTCCTGATAAGGAATCTCTAAAAGAGATAATATGTTAAACAATAAAATACATTATCTTACGGTTTTGTGCATGCATTTTTGCTGTAGATGGCTAGAAATCAACAAATTGATGCGTTTGCTGCCATCCATCCGAGGGGGCAGGTTTAATTTTTCGGGGCTTTTGGGTTGTGTCGCCTTTTATTGCGCCGTGTTCGTGGCGGGCTGCAATCAAAAAGAAGAGAGTTCGGCGGTACAGCAATGTGGCGATGGAGCCCGGTTCGAGTCGGTCGGGAGCGGCTATTTTTCGATAGGCAAGCTTTGCGGGATTGAGGTGGCGGAGTTGCGTTCCGTTGTCGGGAAGGATACTTTGATCCATAAGTTCGTGATGATGGATTCGGCTGAATATTCCCGTGGCACGGATTTGCGTCGTCGCGGATTCCCGGCGGAGTGGCTTTCGGCATTTGTGTTGCGTGTGCCGCTGAATCGTGTGGTGGCGCTCTCGACTTCGCAGGTGGGCTACCTGCTCAGGCTTGGGCTTCGCGATAAAATCGTCGGCGTTTCGGATGGCAATTACATCGCCGACACTATTTTGTACAAAAGAACGCAACGGGGGGCTTCGAATTTTGTAGCGAGTATCGGCTACGATGCGGACGCTTTGGAAAAGCTTATGGCGTTAAGCCCGGACTTGATTTTTGACTTTACTACAGGCGGAGATTACGATAATTATGAACAAATTGCAAGGACTAGCTTGCCGTTGATGCTTACGTCCGAATGGCAAGAAAGCAGTCCTCTCGCGAAGTTGGAATGGATTAAGTTGTACGGAATACTCTTTGGCATTCGCCCCCTCGCTGATTCCATTTACGAAGACGAAAAGAACAAGTATGAAACACTGAAGTCGCTCATTGCTCAAAGCTCAAAGCCCGCCGTGGCGGGTGACCTCATCGCTCAGAATGTAATGGATTCTATCGCCTCTGCGAGGCTCCAGAATGACAGTGCTAAGCATCTCTCGTCTCTCGTCTCTCGTCTTTCGTCTAAACAATGTCCTCGCGTTCTTGCCGGTATGTCCTACGGCGGCGTGTGGCATGCTTCTGGCGGTAACAGCTTTACGGCGAACTTGGTTCGCGACGCTGGCGGCTGCTACATGTGGGCTTCGGATACCTCGCGTGAACTGACTTTCGCGTTCGAAGAAATTGTGGCGCTTGCCGATAGCGTTGACGTGTGGGTCAATCCGTCGATGTTCGGGAGCGTCGAAGAAATGCTCGCTTTGGAACCTCGCATTAAAAATATCAGGGCGTTCAAGGAAAAACGGATTTTCCAGAACGACGGTCGCAAGGGGATTGGCGCGGGCAACGATTTTTACGAGGGGGCGGTCACGCGACCCGCGGAACTCTTGTGGAATCTTACGAAATGCATAAATGGCTCCGTTCCGGCGGTAAATTCTTTAGACACCACTTACAAATGGTACAGAAATATCTATAATTTTTGATATATGATATCACATACAGGTATTGGTGATTGGATCGTTGCTAAGTATGAACTGGGTGTCCCGTTTTTACAACTGGTGCCGAGGGATTATGCGGACTTTCTGCTTTTGAATGCGCAAATCCGCGAATATGATGCTGGCGATATCATCCTCCGTGGCGGTGCCGAGGGCGAATCCTTCTGCGTTTTGCAGAGCGGACGTGCTACGGTTTGCGGTCAGATTCTTCCTGACGGCCATTACAGCGCGTTGACGACCTTGGAAAGCGGCTCCTGCTTTGGCGAGATGTCCATCTTGTGTAACGAGCCCATTGGCAATACGGTTGTCGCGGCCGAAGACGGCTGCACGGTGCTTCATATTCCGAAGGCGGAATTCGTGAAGTTCCTCGACAAGAATCCAAGCATCATGGTTTACCTGTACAAGGTGATAGCGGACCGTCTCCGTGCAAAGAACGAGGCGTGTGACGAGTTCGAACGTCTGTCGCTTTTGGCTTCGGCAAAGGTGCTTCCGTTTATTGATTTTGCGCAAACGTTAGAGAAAAGTCGCATTACGGGAACGGTCATTTTCGAGTGTGCTGGAGAGTCGGGCTTTATCGCCTTCCAGAAAGGTCGAATTTGCTGTGCCAAGTGTGGCAAGCTTGCAGGTCCGGACGCTCTTGAAAAAATGCTTTCGTGGGGCGACGAAACCTTGTTCAAGCTAGATACGCATGTGATGCCCGATGTAGTGAACATCAACCAGATGACGGATACGACAAGCCTCATTCTTGATGCTCTCAGAAATATTGATGAAAAACAAAGTGCCCGTAAATAGGGACGAATCGCTGCCCGCTCGTAGGGCAAAGGAATAAAGATGAATTACGCAGACGCAGGAGTTTCCTTGGCACGTGCCGATGAGGCAATGGTCGGTGTCAAGAAGTCCGTCCGTACCACATTCAACCAAGGCGTTCTCGGCGACGTGGGCAACTTCGGTGGCCTGTTCACGCTGAACCACCTCGGCATGAAGGATCCTGTCCTCGTGAGCTCCGTGGATGGCGTGGGTACCAAGCTCAAGGTCGATATCGAAATGGGCACGCACGAACTGCCGGGCCAAGACATCGTGAACCACTGCTGCGACGATATTCTCGTGCAGGGCGCACGTCCGCTGTTCTTCTTGGACTACGTGGCTACGGGCCGTTTGGAACCGGGCGTTATGGACAAGCTCGTTGCTGGCATGGCAAAGGCTTGCCGCGAAAACGACCTCGTTTTGATTGGTGGCGAAACGGCTGAAATGCCGGGCTTCTATGGTCCGGGCGACTACGATATTTCTGGCACTATCGTGGGTGTCGTGGAACGCGAAAACATCATCGACGGCAAGAAGATTAAGCCGGGTACGATTATCCTTGGCCTCCCTTCTACGGGTCTCCACACGAACGGCTATTCCCTTGCTCGCAAGGTGCTCTTTGAAGTGGCTGGCTACAAGGTCGATACGTTGGTCGATGGCATGGACAAGACGATTGGCGAAGCTCTCGCAACGCCGCACCGCAGCTACTATCCGAGCCTCATTGATCTTTGCAACAAGAAGATTATCCAGGGCCTCGCCCACATCACAGGTTCGGGCTACCAGGGCAACATTCCGCGTATCCTCCCGGATGACGTTGACGTGATTATCGACCGCACTACGTGGGATCCTCCGATGATCTTCAAGCTCATCCAGCAAGCTGGCTCTGTTGAAAAGGACGAAATGTACTCCACGTTCAACATGGGCATGGGCATGCTCGTCTTCATCGACCCGAAGGACAAGGACGAAGTTGTCGCTCACCTCGAAGCCAAGGGCGAAAAGTGGGTGCAGATTGGCGAAGTCGTCGCTGGCTCCAAGCAGGTGAAGTTCAGAGACTA
>CAMZGI010000086.1 GCA_947306305.1 uncultured Fibrobacter sp. | reverse complement strand
CCTCTTCCTCCGTAAAAGCTCCCTTCGGGGAGCTTTTTTGCTTTGAGCAGCGAGCGGCGAGAAATGAGGTCGCTCGCAAGATCGCTCTGAGGAATGAGCTCTGAGCGGCGAGCTAATTAGACGAGAGAAGTTTTGACGACGCTCAAAGCGAAGCGACCTCAAAGGCACAATGTGCCGACCTCACACCTCAAGCGGCTTCGCCGCCCTAACCACTGCCTACTGTTTTAGTGGAAAGAACGGACCTTCGGTCCTACAGACGAGAGACGAAAGAAAAACAATGGCACTTCGTGCATCATTACAAAAGCGGCTTCGCCGCCCTCTCGTCTTTATACAAGTATCAAATGCTAGGCTCAGTTATAGGTCTGCAAGCAGCCCTGCAACATTCGCCTTACGCATTTGTCGTCTAAAGCCGCGAAGCGGCGTTCTCTCGTCTAAACAAGTCCCAATCCGCACGGCAATCCGCAGCGAAGTCGGCTGCCGCCGACGCTGGCTCGTCATAAAGCAGCGTGCAAACCTTGAGCGGCAGCGGAAAATCGCTCCCAAACGCAGCCAAACACGCCGATGTCGTCGCTCCCGTCGTAAAAACGTCGTCCACCACAATCACGCTCCCCCGCGTCGGGAACTTCTGCGATTGCACGACCTCGAACGCCCCAGCCACATTCACTTGGCGCTCCTCTTTCGAAAGCTTCGTCTGCGAAACGACGAACGTATTTCGCCTAAGCAAACGGCAAACCTTGCCGCCCGTCGCCACCGCCAATGCCGACGCTAAAAGCTCCGCTTGGTTGTACCCGCGTTCGCGATACCTAGCCCGATGGAGCGGAACTGGCACAAAGTAAAGCGGCTGCGCAAGCATCGAAAGCTCTTGCGCCACCAAGCCCTCTTTCACCGCCGACGAATGACGCACCAGATACGACGCCATTCCCGAAATATTGCGGTACTTGAGGGCATGCACAAGCCGCCTAGTCAAAGGACGCATGGGGAAAAGGCAAAACGCATCCTCGTTCGGAAACGAGGGCGACCGAGCTTCGCGTTCAAGCTCCGCCGCGCATGCAGGACAAAGCCACGGATCTAACCGCTCCGATGAAGATCCGCACCCCAAGCACTCCATCCCGAAAATAAAGTTCGACACTGTTCGAATAACATCCATTTTTGACCTCCTGTTAAAAGCGTTCTTTTATAGAACACGCTATTCTTAGGAATTTGGACCAAAAAAAGACGAAAGGTAAAAGGCGACTGGTTACAGGTTTCAGGTTACAGGTATCAGGTATGAGCTGTGAGCCATGAGTGATGAGCATACTGTCACTCTGGAGCTGTTATGATATAGCGAAGCCAAAGCGGCAACGCCGCGACCTCACATCCCTAACCACTGTTTACTAACCACTAACCACTTCCTACTGCCTACTCCCCTGGTATCTCAGGCAAACTAAAAGTCCCACGAGAAACAGGCACACAAGAGCGAACGAGCCTCCATACGAAAGGAACGGCAGCGGAAGCCCGGTCACGGGCATAAGCCCAATCGTCATCGCGATATTCACCGTAATGTGGAACAAGAAAATCGTCGAAGCACCCATCGTCACTAGCGTTACAAACGGATCGTCGTTCGTCTTGCAAATCGACGATGCCCGCCACAAAAACAGCACGTACAACACGATAATCGCCGCGCACCCGACAAAGCCGAATTGCTCACCAAGCACGCTAAAAATAAAGTCCGTATGTTCTTCGGGCAAAAACGAGAGGTTCGTCTGCGATCCATTGCCAAAGCCCTTGCCGCCAATGCCGCCGCTACCAATCGCCGTCAGCGACTGGAGCACCTGATAACCATCGCCGAGCGGGTCGCTCATCGGATCAAGGAACGTATTCACACGCTTTTGCTGGTGCGGTTCCAGCATGTTCCAAACCATCGAACTTGCATATCCCGCCAAAATCGTCGTCGCGACAATCGTCACCGAAAGCCCTTTGGACAAATGCCTGCGAATCACCGACACAACGACCAAACAAATGAGAAGTCCCCACAAAACTTGCATTACCATCGACTGCGAATGCGAAAACAAGACCGAAAGCACCGGACTCAAAATCAAGAACATGTCCGTAAAGGTGAGCCCCGCAAAAAAGAACCCGACAAGCGTCACCGCAGTAAACACAAGAGCCGTGCTCAAATCAGGCTGCTTCAGCACCAACGCAAACGGCACGATAAAAAGCCCAAACGGCACCGCAAAAGTCTTGAGGTTGAACAAACTCACCGGATGCTTTGAAAGCCAATACGAAATTGTAATCAGGTACGCAATTTTTGCAAATTCCGACGGCTGCAGCTTAATCACCTTCAAGTCAATCCAGCGGCCAGCCCCCTTCACATCCCCAGCAAAAATAAGCACAAACACGAGCAAAACCAACGCAATCACGTACGAAGGCACCGCCGCACGCTTGAGCCAGTCAATTTTCACAAAGACAAGCCCAACAGCAAGGATAATCCCCGTCAAGAAGTAAATAATTTGTCTAAACCAATGGGTATCGTAAAAGACAATTTCTTCACTGACCGTCGCCGAATACACCAAAAACACGCCACAAATCATGAGCGTGAGCGTTACCCCGATAAAGAACCAATCGAACTTTAGCGACTTGTCCAAGAATCTGCCAGAACTCATTTGTTCTCTTCCTCCAGTCCAAAGTACGCCATCAGCACCTTGCGGGCAATCGGAGCGCCCACCGAGCCGCCGCCGCCAGCGGCTTCCATCACCACGGCTACCGCAATTTGCGGGTCATCGAGCGGAGCGACCGCCGCATACCATGCATGCGTCTTCTGCCCCTTTTTCCATTCGCCAGATCCCGTCTTTGCGCCCACGCGGATTCCGGGAATCGCACCCCTCTTTCCTGTGCCCCCCGGGTGGTTCACCACGGAGTCCATCGCCGCCATAAGCACGCGATGCGTTTCGGGCTTCATCGTTCCCGAACGGATGATTTCTGGTTCATAGCGATGCACCACGTTGCCGCTTGCATCACGCAGCTCTTTCATAAAATGCGGTCGATACACGCCCTTGTTCGTCGCAAGCGAGCCTACAAACACCGCCTGCTGCAACGGGGTCACCATTTGCCCCTGCCCAATCGCCAAGTTCAAAATAAGACCTCTCGCCCAACGCCAGCCTAAACGCTTGTTTCGGCGGTTAAACGAGGCCGAATCCGGCAACCAGCCTGCACGTTCTCCGGGGATATCGACTTCGAGCAACTTTTCGCCATAGCCAAAGCGGCGAGCGAACTCGTTAATGCGAGCCATGTCAATTTCAAGCCCCGCTTGGTAAAAATACACGTCGCACGAAAGCCGCAAAGCATGCACCACGTTCAAGTTGCCATGCACGCCCCAGCACTTCTGGTAACGGGCACCATACTGGTAGCCGCCCGTGCAAGCCTTCGGGTAATACTTCGTCTCCGAAATAATGCCGTTTTCGAGCCCAGCCCCAGCAGTCGCGAGCTTAAAAACAGATGCCGGCGGATAAATGCCCGAAATTGCACGGTTCGTGAGCGGACGCATCGAATCCAAAGCCACATGAGCCCAGCCTTTATTGCGTTCTCGGCGCTTTAGCGAGAAAATGTTCGGGTCGAGCCTTGGCGAAGAAACCATCGCCAAAATTTCGCCATTCCGAGGGTCAAGAGCCACCAGAGCGCCCCTCGCCGAATCGGGAATCGCCGCTTCCGCGACTTTCTGCAACTTCAGGTCAATCGTCGAAATCATGTGCAAGCCGGGAACAGGCTCAATCAAAGCCCCTACATCCGAAAGCGTACGCACTTCGCGGCCAGACGCATTCACTTCGACAAGCTTTAGACCGTTCACCCCGCGAAATTCCCTATCGTATTGCTGTTCCAGCCCCTTTTGCCCAATACGGTCGCCCTGCGAATACGTCGCATACTCCGGCAGCTTCAACTGCTCTTCCGAAATTTCACTCGTGTAGCCCAGCACATGCGAAGCGAGCGTGCCATACGGATATTCGCGGCGAGACTCGATAATCACCAAAACGCCCGGCAGCTCCGTCGAATGCTCTTCAATCACCGCCACCTGCTCCATCGTCGCATCTTCCAAAATGCGGATGGGGCGAGTCTTAATCCAACGAGTCCTCTGGAAAGCGGTATCTAGCGAAAGCGAATCGAAAAGCTGCATCCCGGCTGCATCGCGGATGTTCAAAAGCCTATGAAATACGGAATCCCTGTCCGCCTTTTTCTTTGGCATTTCAAGTGCTTGCAAAGCAATTTGGTACGAGGGACGGTTACGCACCAGCACGTTCTCATTACGGTCGTAAATGTAGCCGCGGTCGGCAATCAGCTCAATTCGACGCAAGCGGTTATTTTCGGAACGCTGGAAATTTTCTTCGTAGTGGATATACTGCAACGAAAACAAGCGAAGCAAAATCACCGTAAAAACTAAAACGACACCCGCCAAAAAAATGAGGACGTTCCAGTTCCTATGAACTCTGGTCTCATTCTCCGAAGTATCGTTATACATCCGCCTTTTTCCCCGAGAAAAGGTAGAACACGATAGCGCCAATCACCAAGGTATAGATGCATTCGGGCACAGTCCTTGTGACAAGGAGATTCGCCACGACATCTTTTTCAAGACCCGTAATGAGGAAATAGAACACGTCGTTCACTAAAAACGCAAGCCCAAGCACGCCCACTTTTGCAGGCAGATTCACCGTCAAGAACCGCTCTTCGAGCTGCCCCACGGCAAACCCCACGATGGTCATCGAAATTGAATTTGCCCCCAGCCATTCCAAAGGAGCATAGACATCTTGCGTAAACCCCGCCAAAAAGCCCCAGAAACACCCCGTAGCAGGTCCAAAACGAATCGCCACGGACACAATGAAGATGACGATAAAATCGGGTCCAATGCTCAAAATCTGGAGCCATTCGCTCACCGTCGATTGCACGGAGAACACCACGATAAACAGCAAAAGAGTCCTGAGCCACCCGTAATTACTCATCAAGCAACTCCTGGATAATCCAATCAGGATCCTTTTCCATCACAAAGACTTCTTCCAAAGTCGAAAACTCTTGGAACGGAGCCACGTCCATCAAGCTCATCACGTCGAGATCCGCCTTGCGAACCGCCCGCACAGTCCCTACCGGGATGCCCTTCGGGAAAATGCCGCCAAGACCGGAGGTAATCAGCGTATCGCCCTCGGCTACGCCAGCATGCGAAGGAATCATCGCCGAAAGCAAACGCCCGTCCATCGACTCCAAAAAGCCCACCACGCGCGTACGGCGTTCCAGCACCGAAAGCTTCAAGTTCGGATCCATCAAAAGCTGCACGCTCGAATGCGTCACCATCGCTTTAGAAATCTTCCCCACAAGACCGTTCATCGAGAACACAGGCATGTTGTCCTTCACGCCATGGTGTGTTCCACGGTTAATCACAAGCGTCGTCAAGAACCGCCCAGGGTTATGCCCCACCACACGAGCCGTCACAATCGGGAAATCCCACTTGTCGTCAAAACGCACAAGCGTATGGAGCCTCGCGAGTTCCTGCAAGCCTTCGCTCGCATGGTAAGTTTCTTGCCTAAGGCGAGCATTTTCTTCTTTTAGGTGCTCGTTCTCCGCCTGCAACGACTTAAAGTCGTTCACCGACGAGGTAAGCAGCTGCACGGGGTAAAACACCGTCGAAAGCGAAGTATCGACAATGCTTTCGCGAACTGTCGTCGGGGCTTCCCGCATAAGAATCCCCAAAACGAGAAAAAAGGCAAAAGCGACAACGCCATGCCTTTGAGTAAACAAATCGACAATAAAGCGAAAAGCTCTAAGCATCGATGCAATTTCAAAAAAAAGTTACGTCGAAGAAGCAATCAAGACAGGACGGTACTTGTCCAAGTCTTCGAGAATGCGGGCTGCGCCCTTGCAAACACAAGTCATCGGGTCGTCAATCACGTTGACCGAGAGGCCCGTTTCTTTACGGATACGTTCGTCAAGACCGCGCAACTGGGAGCCACCACCCGTAAGGATAATGCCCTTGTCGTAAATATCTGCAGAAAGTTCTGGGAGCGTAATGCTCAAAGCCTGCTTTACAGCTTCGATAATCGCAGTCACAGGTTCGTTAATCGCTTCGCGGATTTCAGCACTTCCGACAGGAATCGTGCGCGGCATGCCGGCGATAAAGTCAAGGCCCTTGACATCCATCGTCAATTCTTCTTCGAGCGGGCTTGCAGAGCCAATTTGAATCTTGATTTGTTCGGCAGTGCTTTCGCCAACGCAGAGGTTGTACATGGTGCGGAGGTAACGGACAATCGCTTCGTCCATTTCGTCGCCGCCCACGCGCACAGAGCCGTTACAGTCGGACTTGTTCAAGGCGATCACAGCAATATCGGAGGTTCCGCCGCCAATATCCACAATCATGTTTCCCACAGGGTCTTCAACCGGGATGCCCATACCAATGGCAGCCGCCATCGGCTCGTGAACGAGGTGGACTTCCTTGGCTCCAGCCATCTTGGCAGCATCAATCACGGCACGGGTTTCCACTTCGGTAATTCCGTTCGGGACTCCAACCACCACACGAGGTTTCACCATCCACAACGGATAGCGCTGCACACGCTT
This sequence comes from uncultured Fibrobacter sp., assembly GCA_947306305.1. GTDB lineage: Bacteria > Fibrobacterota > Fibrobacteria > Fibrobacterales > Fibrobacteraceae > Fibrobacter. The sequence goes on along the minus strand of CAMZGI010000086.1, from coordinate 2,673 downwards.
GATAAACGTCTGCAAAAGCGTTTCTACAAGCTCAAAGTCCGCAATCACGCCATCGCGCATCGGGCGAATAGCACGGCTCTCTCCCGAAGTACGGCCAAGCATCTTCTTAGCTTCGCCGCCAATAGCGGTCACACGATTGCTCTTACGGTCCACCGCAATCACCGTCGGCTCGTTGATGACAATGCCCTGTCCAGCCACATGGACAAGCGTATTTGCGGTACCCAAATCGATACCGATATCACAAGAGAAAAGTCCGAACAAAATTTAACCCTCTAAAGTAAAATCCCGTCTTGAAATATAATTAAAAACGACTCTGCTCCATAACTCAAGGAGTCTTATCCTTGCCGAATTTCAGAACCTTGTAATAGCGATCCCAATGCCTGCCATGCACCTCGTAACGGTACTTGCGTTTTGCATAAAGCGCCATGTTTCGATAGATGTAAAAATCGACTTCGGCATAAGCGGCATAAATCTCGGCTTCTGCGCCTTCGAACAACCTAAAGTCGCGAATTTTGTAATAAGGCTCGTCGAGCAAGTCTTCTTTTTTTGTATTTGCGTTGAGGGCTTCAGCCACCATGAACTTCAGGTCTTCTTGCAGATACGGGAGCAATTTCTTTTCGATTCGCTCCGTCGGTTCAGAGCACGAAGAAAGCAAGGCGAAAATTAAGAGGAGCAAAATTTTTTTCATGATCATAAAATAAAAAAAAGAAAAGCTCACGACTGAGCTTTTCTTTTTTTAGTTAGTAGTTAATAGTTACTTCGCCCTTCGGGCTAGTTACTAGAGCTTAGTTATTAGATACTAGTTAGTAGTTACTAGGTACTAGAGAATCTTGAAAAAAATCTAGTAACTAGTAACTTTGAACTCTAAACTGCGACGCAGTCGCCCTAGTAACTAGTAACTCAGAACTATTAACTGTGCCTCCGGCACACTAGAACGAATACGTTGCAGAGATTCTAGAGAAGAGACGGCCTTCGCCCTGGAACGGGTTACGGAAGAGGAGGTCTTCAGCAACGGTCACGTCGATTTTCAACTTTTCTTCGATGTTGATGCCGAAACCGAAGCCGATGTGGTCCTTGGAGGTGCCGTCAGCGAGCGGGTTCGTGCTGAAGAAGTTGCCATCGTCCTTGCAGAGACCGTAGTTCTTATCTGTGTACTGTCCCTTGTTAGCGTCGCTAACTTCGCACTTCGTATAAAGGATAGACTTCTGACCGCCAACGCGGATAACGAACCAGTCCCACCAGATGTTACGTTCGATACCGAAGCTGATCATACCGCCCACATCGGTGCGTTCATCCCAATGCTTGTTGTCTTCGTGACGGGAATCGTAGGTCCAAGTCTTGGAATCCGAGTCGAACATCCAATCGTGAGCCTTTTTCTTGTTCCAAATGAAGTCTGCGCCCATCCAGAAGAAACCGCGGTCGAGAGCGACGTTAATGCCGACACCCACCTGAGCGTGCTTGTCGTTCAAGCCCGGAGCTTCAATGAACTTGAGGTTCAAAGCCGGAACGAGTTCGCCGTTAATAGCGTCCAAAGTAAAGAACGCACGAGACTTGATCAACCAAGAGAAATTGCCATCGTCAAAGAAGCTGTGGTGTTCCGGACCGTACTGGATACGGGCCAAAGCAAGAGAAGCTTCCAAGTCGAAGTAGTTCGTGAACTGGAAGTTCAAGCCACCATCAGCCTGCACGATAGAAGCGAAGGAATTCTTGTTGACCTGATAGTTGCCATCGGCACCCACGTCGCCGCCATCCTGCTGCGCGACATAAACGTGCAAGCCCCAAGCGTCGCCGTTAGAAAGCGTGCCGCCCAAGAAGCCATCGAAGTTCGTCACAGTTTCGGGAACGAGAGTCTTTCTGCCATTGTCGCCAATCACAGCGTTCGGCAGATACTGGGCAAGTTCAGTATTGATACGACCAAAAAGGCCACCGATAGAAATACGCGGATCCGGATTGTTGGCATCGCCAAGCGAGATGGAGAAGATGCCGCCAAAGTTCGGGTGCTGCGGATCGCGGTTCGTTCCAGTTTCCACGTCCTGCGTGTATGGTCCGAATTCACCAATCAAGTAGTTGGAATACAGACTGATGTTGGCCGGGTTATCGAAGATGCTCACATCATCCATGATATAAGTCGTGTTTTTACCCATGGACTCAATACGAGCAAACGTTGCAAAGGCCGATCCTACGCCGAGGATGCCGAATGCGGTGCCCACCGCAGCTACTGTTTTTAAATTCATGAAATGACTCCTATTGGAAATTCTTTTATAAAGTTAGTTTTATAAAATAAAAAACGCAACAATATTTTCAATAAACATATAATTTTTTGAAAAAAACGATACAAAAAAGGTCAGACTTTACGTCTGACCTTTTTTCAAGCTTTCCAAAGTTATTATTCGGAGAACGTGAACGGAATCGTAACCGTCGTGTTACCGGACTTGACCTTGCTGAAAGTCCAACGGCTTACAGCATTCTTGATTTCAGTATCGAATTCGCTGAAACCGGTCGTAGAGGAAACAGTGGAGATGCTGATGATTTCGCCACCCGGAGCGATCGTGAATCTCAAGGTAACCTTACCCTGGAATCCCGGTTTCTTCTTCAGGCTCTTGTTATAGATGTGGCGAAGACCCGGAGTACGCTGACGCACAACCTTCATGATGTCTGCAGCGGAACGAGATC
>CAMZGI010000085.1 GCA_947306305.1 uncultured Fibrobacter sp. | reverse complement strand
AAGAACAGCAACTCTTTCAAATTTACGAAAACGAAATATTGAACACATTGAAAAAAAAGATAGATGAAGTCCTGCACAACCCCAAAATAGAAGAAACCGTGCGTCATCCTGACCCTGGAACGTAGTGATAGGGGAAGAATCCAGTGAAATCTTGTAATGCGAACACAAGACTTGACTGGATCCCTCGTTGCTTCGCTTCTCGGGATGACGGAGAACAAACAACCAATGACTATTGACTAACCACTAATCACTTTTTTTAGCATTCTCTGGCTGCGAAGCGCGACGGTCGGGTGCTCGCGATACGCAAGTGCAAACAAGGCAGTATAAGGAATTTCGCAAAGTGCCAATTCACGCATGGCTGCTTTCGCCACTTTCTTATCGGACTTTTCCAGCGCATACTTGTCACATTCATACTCTTGACTCCAGCAGTAAAAATGGAACAGCATGCGGAACGGAATCGCTACCAAGTGCAGCCACAGCACTGCCTCGATAAAGCTTGCATTCCAGCGCACCATCATCGCCGCCATAAACCACACCGCAACCATCCAAAAAGCGACCTTCATCAAGTTCCGCAATATCGAATGATGCAACGCCTTATGACCTTCCTCATGCAGCTTCACGAATTTAGATTCAGGCACTTCCTTGCGATTTTCAGGGAGCGGCACTATATCGTTCACCAAAGGAATTACACGCAGAACAGCAAACACGCCGCCACGCAACTGCGTAAGCCTACGCTCACGAACTTCAAGCGCAATACGTGCGGCAATTTCTACACAAAGTAAAATCCACAACAGCATACTCAGCAAATTTCAAACAACGTTCTACAGGAGCTTACGCAATCGTTTTCACAAATGCATTCAAGCGTTTTGCCGATTCTTCAATGCGAGACTTTTCCCATTCCATGAATCCCTTGTCAATCGGATGGGCTTCGTCGTAATCGTCAAAAATCTTGCGACCGCGTTCATTGTCGCGATCCAAGCCGTGAATCACATTGTCAAACCATTCTTTGTCAAGTTGTCTGTAACGCTTGACCAAATCGTCCATCGTTTCGGGCAAATTAACGACTCGTGCAATTTCTTTGTTCGTATCCACAAGAAGCTTGCGCAGTTCACGCGGAGACTGCTTTGAAAGCGATTCTTCGTCTTCGACTAACGACACAAGCAAGTCTAGCACATAACGTTCGAGATATTCGCTGTAAGTCTTGATAGCCTGTTGGCGCACGCGTTCGCGCATAAAGTTTTCGCCAAGCCCGTCAATATCATTTTTCGTATAAACGTCCTTGACCTTTTCGACCAGCAAGCGGTTGTACGCATCAAACACAAGACGCGACGTTTCGGCATTATAAATCGAATAGAACGACGAAGGCACAAGACCCTTTCCGCGAATGTTGTACTTATAAGCATTGCGGTCGAGCGCATACGCATTCTTTGCATAGTTCCAACCCGGCACAATTTCGTTCAAACGCGGAGCCACGCCCACCAACTGCGGATCGCCAGGACGCACCAACGAGAACGGGAACTTGAGACGCTGCGGCAAAGTCGTAAGTCCGCTTGCAATCAAAGTAAACGGCGACTCGCGGAAATTCGACGGGAACTTGATGTTCACGCCAAGGCCAAAGAACATTCCCTGTCCCGGCATCACTTCTTGGTCAGGCATGCGACCCGTGTGGTTGCTCCCCACGTTCGCGCCATAACCCAAGTTGCCGCACCCGTCTGGCCAAAGGGCTGCAATCAAAAGCGAGTGGTGATGCATCTGCGTCATCGGACCCATGTAAGAGCTGTTCACTTCGCCTTCTTCAATGTGGCAGCACGGAGCGATAATCGAAGACTTCACAATCGCCTTGCTACCGACCTTGCAGCGGCTCATCAACACGGAACTCTGCACCTCGGCGCCCGTATGAACCGTCACGCCCATTTGCACATCCGTATTTTCGAGAATCACGGAATCATAAACGTGGCTCGATTCTTCGAGCGAACTCATGATAATGGAATTACGAATCTTCGCGGCACCTTCAATACGCGCATGCGGGCCAATCCAGCTATTGCGGATAATGTTCGTATTCGACACGACCGCGCCCTTCCCCACAATTCCAAACGGCAATGCAAGCTCCGCCCTGTAGCTTTCAAGCATTTCAACAAAAGACTTTTGGACGCTCGGTTCAGGCTTATGGAACAACTGCAAATCAACAAACTCCATCGTAATTTCGGGGAACACGCGTACTTCGCGGCCACCCATCTCGTTACCGACGTTAATAGCCGAACCCACCATGTAATTGATTTTTCCGCTGCTCACAAGCGTGCCTACATTCTGCACAACAGCGCTGCTGCGGACAAGCACATTGCTCAACATCGAGACCTTGTAAATCAAGGCGTTCTCGATAATGCAGTTGTGGACCATGCAATCGTAAATGCCCGTCGCGACCGACACATCGCCCGGCAAAAGAAGCGTGCCAAAGAATTTCGGGAGGCGAACATCGCCCATAAAGTTCGAACGGAAAATTCGGTTCGGGTCAAAATCCGGCTCGACAAGCACCTTGGTCCAGTCTTCGCAACTGTTGCCATTTTTCTCTAGAATCTGGATTTCAAAAGCCGTCATCGGACGGTATTTGCTAGTCAAAGATTTGATGACCTTAAAATTTTCAACCGAAGTCGCCAAAACACTGCTCTTCAGCACTTTTTTCAATTTAACCAATCGTTGCATGGGTAAAAAATAGACTAAATTAGGGGCAATGATGAAGGACTACCTCTTCAACTTGATTAAAAAACATCAATACAATATCTCCATCTATACTGAAGATATTTTTGAAAGACGTTGCCAGGAAGAAATTATCCGCAGCGACGAAGACAACAGCTCCTTCGTGTATATCGAGCTTGACTTTGCATCGATCGACGACACGCTAGGGAACAAGGCTAATTCCGAGCAGTTCTGGAACACCTTCTTTGAGACGATTTCAAAGAACAGACGTGGAAGCGACATCCTCGGCTTTTTGGAACACGAAACCGGAATCGGGCTTTTGCTCCTCGACTCGAAGCTTTCGGGCTGGAACCGCCTCGCAGGCCGTTTAATGCAAACCGCTTCTAGCCATGGCTTTACCATCATGGATCTCGTGCTCGAAAAAATCGTAAAGCCCATTGTCTATCCCGCTTGCATCCAGGACATCAACAAGGCGCAGGAAGCCGAAAAGCAGGCACAATGAAAGTCCTTGTCATAGGCTCTGTCTATCCTAGATTTCATGAAGATGCCGAAGTCCCTTGGCTGCGCGCTTCCATTGACCATCTGAAAAAAACAGGTGTCGAAATTCAAGTTTTAGCACCTTCGTACAAAGGATTAAAGAGCCACGACATCGACGGAACTCGCGTGAACCGCTTCCGTTACGCCCCTGCAAACTGGGAAATCCTCACGCACGAAGAAGGCGCCCCGAGCAAAATGGCTTCCAAGCCGTGGTTGCAACTGCTCGCAATTCCCTATATCATCAACGGATTCATCCAGTGCCTCCGGATCTGCCGCAAATGGAAGCCTGACGTCATCCACGCCCACTGGCCGTTCCCCCACGCCTACATCGCACTTGGCGCCGCGAAGCTTTTTAAAATTCCACTCGCATTGAATTTCCACGGCGCAGAGCTTTTGCTCATCCGCAAAAAGAAATGGGTCAAGCCGTTCTTGAAATTTGCCATCGGACAAGCCCAAGCAGTCTTCGCCAACTCAAGCTTCACCGCCTCTAAAATCAAGGCTATCCGCGACGTGAACGTCGAATGGAGCCCGTACGGAACGACGTTAGAGACGAGAGATAATAGACGAGAGACGAAAGACGAGAGCGGTTCGACTAATTCGACAGGCACATCAACCAGTTCACCGACCATGTGTCATCCTGAGCGGACCCTGGAGCGTAGCGATAAGGGTGAGTCGAAGGATCCAGTCACAGTTTCTCCTCACGCAGTGAATGGCAAGTTCAAAATCCTCTTCGTGGGGCGGCACATCGAACGCAAGGGCATTACCTACCTTATCGAAGCCGCGAAATATCTGCCAGCCGACAAATTTGAAATCCGCATCGTCGGAGTCGGCGACTTGACGGAACAACTTCACGTCATTGCGAACGAAGTGAAGCAATCCAATCCAGATTCCGCCGAAATCATCTTCACAGGCAAGCTCTCTCCCGAAGACCTCGCAAACGAATACCGCACGGCAAACGTCTTCACGCTCCCAGCCATCGTCGATAGCAAAGGCGATACCGAAGGTCTTGGTGTCGTTCTTATCGAAGCAATGGAACTTGGACTTCCTATCGTTGCAAGCAACGTGGGCGGCATTCCCGACGTAGTTGTCGATGGAGTATCAGGAATCCTCGTTCAAGAAAAAGACCCTGTCGCTCTCGCTAACGCTTTCAAGCAACTTGCCAAAGACCCATCGCTCGTAGAAAAGCTCCTTATTGGCGCACGTAAGCGCATCAACGAATGCTTCACGTGGGATGGCATCATCGAACGGCAAGTGGAAGTCTATAAGAGAATAGCTAGAACTTAGACGAGAGAACGGGCGAAGCCCGGTTGTCATCCCGAACTTGTTCCGAGACGAGAAGTGCGGCGGAGCCGCAGTGGGAAGTAAACAGTAGGCAGTGGTTAGGGTTATGAGCGGCGAGGTCGCTTCGCTTTGAGCAATGAGAACCATCTAAGTTCTAAGTTCCGCCTACTAAGTTCTAGTAACTAGAAACTGTGCCGAAGGCACCTTCCCCTGAAACCTGTTACCTGAAGCCTGTAACCTATTTAACCTTAAATCCGGCTTTTTCGAAAACAGACTTGTTTTCTGGATTCTTCAAAGCGACGTTCGTAATCCAGTCGTATTCTGCAATGCCGCCCTGCAAACCTGCACGAGCGCAAAGCTGATCACGAGCTACGTTATATGCATTGAGAATCTGAATCTTTTCAAAATCCTTTGCGTTGTCGATACGTTCAGACCAGGTAATGCCAAGTTCTACAAGACCATTGCTAGCCTTTGCATAGACATTTGCCTTATCGACTGTGATGTTGGATTTTGCAGGAGCCGTAAAAGGAAGAACAGAAACAATCGGCTGCGACTTTGGAGCTGCAACTTGCTGCGTCGTGGACTTGGCAACCGCTTTCTTTGAATCATCGCAAGAAACAAAAAAAGAGGCGATTGCCAAAAGTGAAATTATTAAAATTTTTTTTGACATGCTCGCCTCTTTTTTTTTGTAATAGCGGTTCAGGGATTTGAACCCCGGACCAATGGATTATGATTCCAGTGCTCTACCGCTGAGCTAAACCGCCATCGACTCCAAATTTAATAAAACAATTTAACTTTTTCAAGGGTTATTCGAAAAATAAACCTTTGTTTCCAAAAAATTTTCGCCCCATTCAATCACGCGCCACCCCGGAGCAGCCGAGCTCAAACAAAATACCGACTGGTTGATGTCAATCTGCATTTGCGTCGAAGGTGTCACATAAACTGTCTGCTCGCCCATCTCAACTTCCATCTCAGAATGGTAATGACCAACAAAAATATGCTTGAGATTTTTTATTTTCGAAAGCGTCGCTTGGACTTCGTCAATATTCTTCATCGAATATTTCTTGTCCATGAACTTGTGACCGCAAAGGCACGGCGGATGATGCACAAACAAAATAACTTCGTCATTCACTTTCGCAGTTTCTTCTTCTAGCCACGAAAGCTGTTCGCTCGACACGGTTCCGTTCGCGCTGTCCAAAAAGAAAATCGAACGCCCTTCAAGATCGTAACGGTAATAGCATTTGCCGTTATGAACCTTCCCTGTCAAGTCAAAGAACTTTTCCATGACTTCAATATCGTCATGGTTCCCCGGAATAATGCACACAGGGACTTTGCTGTCTTTCAACAAGTTCGCGATGTAAGAATAGGCGCCAGGTTCGGCATTTTCGTTTGCAAGGTCGCCAGAAAGCACCAATAGGTCCAAATCCGCCATGGACTGCGACGTATATGCCTCAAGGAAGTTCTTGCGAACATCTATCCCCTGAACTAGGCTATCGTCTTCACCAATGTGGAGATCTGAAATTTGCCCTATTTTTAAAACCTTTTTAGTCATACCCTTACAACATGGAATACAATAGAATATAGTTATTGGGAATAAAAAACGAACATTTCGACCTTATTTTTGCATATTTTGTGATGTACTTCATACTTTTTCACAATCGAAAAGTCTATTTTATTGAATTTTCAACATACTTTCGTTATCTTCCCGTGAATTAACATTGAAAACTAGGCTTCAACACTTATCAACGTTGAAAAAAGTGAATAAGTTTTGAATTTTCAACATCAATCCACATTTTTTTTATTCTCCTATCTCATTGACCATTATCGACTTACGTTTTCAAATTAAAATTTCTATCCACTATTCACCACTTCAAATATCAAATATTATATATAAATAAATCTAATATTATTTAATATAGGCAGTTGATTACTTTTCTTTTGACCTGCGTGGCGTATTGTTCATTTCGCAGTTTCCTTGAAAGATGGCTCCTTCGTTAATAATGAGCTGGTCTGCTTTGACATTACCGATAATTTGGGCATTGTCCTGAAGAATGACTTTGCCCTTGCATTCTACATTACCCTTGATAGCGCCAGCAAGAATGGCTAATCCGCATTTGACATCGCCTTCGATGGTTGCATACTTTTCAAGAATGAGTTCGCCGTCGATTTGGACGTTTCCGTGAACCTTCCCTGCAATACGCAAATCCGTCTTTCCGATGATATCGCCGTTGACTTGAACGGTGTTCCCTATTTGCGTCAATTCTTGTTCGTTCTTGTTAGCCATTTGCTCCACCTTTAGTAAGTAAATATCGTTTCTGGATCTTCAGGGACATTGTCCTTGGTGATGGAGTAATGAAGATGCGGACCGCTCGTGTTGCCTGTATCGCCGACGTAGCCGATGATATCGCCCTTTGTCACCTTAGCATTATTCTTAATTTTTATGCTCTTTAAATGCGAATAAGACGATTTGTAGCCGTTCTGGTGGTCGATGACGATTGTGTTTCCCAGATCGCCGCTATTGCCTGCAAATACGACTTTTCCGCTGCCTGATGCAAAGACAGGGTTGCCTTTACGTGCAGAAATATCGATTCCCAAATGCTTGCTTTCGAACGAGAATTTTTTGCTGATAATGCCCACTGCGGGAATGACGTTCGGGATATGTTCCATGCGGATTTTCTCGTCGGTCGTGAGCCAGTTGTGGATGCCTTCGAAGTCGATGCTGTTCTTTTGAGAAGGCACATGCGCAAAGCGGTTTCGTTCGATAATGCTGTTTACTTTATTCGAGTCGTTTTCCAGGAATGTTTCAAAGATATTTTGGATTCGGTTTTCCAAAATCCACAGAGAATCGAGTCGCGAAAAGAGCTCTTCGTAGTTTGCGTTCTGCTTGATGAGCTGCGCGTTGTGAACACGCATTTTCTCGTAGTTCGCGAGCGTCCTATTGATTTTTGCAATGTGAACTATGAATAAAATAAGTATAATTGCAACTAAAGTAAGTCCGATATTGAACAAGGTAAATTGCTTGTTCGAAATGCGGTACTTCTTTGCACCTTCCGGATTCTCCGGAATAATTTGTATGGTATAATACTTACGACTCACAATATTTACCGTTAACGGTTATCCATAATTTCCTGAATTCTTGTCAGGTCATCCATGGAATAGTAGTTGATAACGATGGTGCCTCTGGACTGGTCCTTGGCACTCGGGTTGAGGGCGACTTTTGTGCCGAAGAACGTTTCGAGCCTGTTTTCGAAGCTCTTGAGATCGGCGCTCAGTTGCGGCTTTGCTGGCGGTTCGCTACCATGAACTTCCGGCGGCAACTCCTCGTCAGTCCCTTCGGTTGGTGTTTCTACTGAATCCTCTTTCGTCTCTCGTCTCTCATCTTTACTCTCAAATGGGTCTTCCCCACGGCTGATAGCTTCGATTTGACGGACGTTCAAGCCTTCGGCAATGATGCGTTGAGCGAGCGCTTCGGGATCAGCAATTTTGTCGCTGCAAAGAGCACGGGCGGCGCCGCTTGTAATTTTGCCCTCTTCAATCCACAATTGTACTTGGTTCGGGAGCTTCAAAAGGCGGAGCGCGTTCGTGATAGCTGAACGGGACTTGCCGACTGTCTTCGCGAGGTCTTCGTGCGTGTAATTATGATTGTCAATTAATTGTTGATAAGATCGGGCGATTTCAATGGGATTTAAATCGACACGTTGAATATTTTCAATCAACGCCCATTCGCTCATGGTCTTGTCGTCGAGATTTTCGTAAACCTGCGCCTTGATGGTGCGGCAATTTGCAAGCTTAGATGCGCGGGTACGGCGTTCACCGCTGATAATCTGGTAACGGTCGCCTACCTTGCGGACAGAAATCGGCTGGATAAGGCCGTGCTTTTCGATGGTTTCAGCGAGTTCGACAAGTTCGTCGTCGCTAAAGAATTTACGCGGCTGGAACGGGTTCGGGTCAATCAAGTCGATGTTAATTTCGACGATTTTCTGATTGTCTGTCGTGGAATTTTCTTTTGTTGCGGTATTGTGGATAGCGTTATCGACAGAGTTGCCGAGAACATCGTGTGCTTTGAAAATTGCTGAAAGACCGCGTCCAAGTGCTTGTTTACCCATTTTTTAGTTCTCAGTTAATAGTTAATAGTTGTTAGTAGAAAGTAGAAAGTTTGAAGTAGTTACTAGAACTTAGTTACTAGTTACTAGAGAATTTAAGTAGTCTAGTAACTTGGAACTCAGAACTATTAACTGCACCGAAGGTGCTTCCTACTTATCCTTATTCAATATTTCCTCGGCGAGTTTCATGTAGGCTTGCGAGCCGGTGCTTTGGACATCGTAAAGAATGACCGGCTTTCCGTGAGACGGAGCTTCGGAGAGTTTAACGTTACGTGGAATCATCGTCTGGAAAACGGTGTCGCTCAGGTTTTCGCGGACTTCTTCGGCGACTTGCTTCGAAAGGCTCAAACGAGAATCGTACATCGTGAGGAGAGCGCCTTCGATTTTCAAGCCGGAGTTCAAGTTCTTCTGGACTTCGCGAATAGTCTTGAAAAGTTCAGTCATACCCTGCAAAGCGTAGTATTCGCACTGCACAGGAATAAGCACGCTCGTTGCTGCAGTGAGCGTGTTGATGGTGAGCAAGTTCAAGCTCGGAGGAGCATCGACAATGATAAAGTCGAATTCTTGCTTCAATACGTTCATCACGCGTTCGAGTCTGCGTTCGCGGCTCATGGCGTTCACAAGTTCAA
>CAMZGI010000084.1 GCA_947306305.1 uncultured Fibrobacter sp. | reverse complement strand
ACGAAGACGGACACGACCAAGGTCAATCCACCGAAGACCGATACTACAAAAGTTAAACCGCCCAAGACGGATACAACTAAAGTAGATACAACGAAGACGGATACAACAAAGTCCGATATTACGACGAAGGATCCTGCAAAGCCTGATTCGATAAAGACGGGCAAAACAAAGGACGATTCGTTAAGTACAGGAATTGTGACAAAAGATCCGATAAAACCCGATTCGATTCTGACCATCGTGGTAAAAGATTCTTTGAATCCTGGGATTGTGGAGAGAAAACCTTACAAGCCTGATTCGATAAAAGTTTACTTGAACGCATTGAAGGATTCGCTCAAAGCCGCTAAGGACAAAGAAATCGGCGATTCTGAAAAACTGCTTGAGATGAATCGCGATGGCGGATTCTACTACCGTCCGGCAACTGGTGTGCTGTTCACGTCGGTTCCGGGATATGTTGAAATTTTATTCTACGATGTTTCTGGAATGATGCGTGGCTCCATTTCGACTTACGCGCAGTCGGGTGAAACTGTAATTGTCCCAGAGAAGGAATTGCTCCCAGGAGGGCTTTACTTTATAAAAGTTAAACTGGATGGTAAACTAAAACAGAAAGGAATGTATAAAAGGTAGGTTTTAGGGGTCAGGTATTAGGCGTTAGGTGTTGGCTAGACGAAAGATCGCTACGCTGATAGACGAGATACGAAAGAGAAATAATCCGGCTTCGCCGCCATTTAAAGACGAGCGAAGCTCGTGGGACTTTTCCTAAGGCCTGTAACCTGATACCTGTAACCTAAAAAGGGGTTAGAATATGGGAATGTTTAGTAAAGTGTGGCAGTCTGCTGTGATTGCGTCGATGGTCGCGACTCCGCTTGTTTGGGCGAAAGTCACTATCTACATGTGCGGCGACTCCACTATGCAGGATTGGGCGGAGGGCTACTGCCCGAAGCAAGGTCAGGGTCAGGATTTTCATTACTGGTTCGACATCAACAAGGCGGCGGTCGTGAACCGCGGTCAGGGTGGCATGGCTGCGGATGGCTACTACGACATGTTCTGGAAGCATGGTTGCAGCAATGGCAACTGCATTGTCGATAAACTGCAAGCTGGCGATTATGCGGTCATCCAGTTCGGCATTAATGACGTGAGCAAAAGCGACGAAGCCAAGTTCACGAAGGCGATGAGCACGATGGCTAAAGAAGCTGAAGCCAAGGGTGCTTACCCGATTATCATGAGCCCGATTCGCCGTTGCTATTACGATTCCCCGACGCAGATCCACAACAGCTATCGAGGTTTCCCGGCTCGTGCAAAAGCAATTGCCGATTCGCTCAAGATTCCGTTCATCGACATGAGCGAAATGGTGGCGAATTTCATGATTTCTGTAGGCGAACGTTACGCGCAACAGTTTATCTTCAATTATGCGACGAGTGGCGAGTACAGCAACTTGAAAAGCGACCAAGCCGACCAAGTCCATTTGCAGATGAATGGCGCAAATGCGTTTGGGCGAATCATTACCGAACAGATGCGTGCTCATTCCGACCCGATTGTGAAAAAGCTAGGTGACTACATGGCGCCTATGTATCAGGTGAGCGTGAAAGTCTCGCCGGAAGGTGCAGCCGAGGCGACGTCTATCAATGCTTATTATCCGCAGGGAATGACCGTGATGCTCAAGACTATCCCGAAGTCTGGCAAAAGGTTCTTGGGGTGGTATGATGGCAATGGAAATAAAGTAAGCGGCAATGCAGTTTCTACCGTCAAGTCGCAGTATATTTATACGTTCAAAATGAAGGATGCTGCCACGCAGTTTACAGCAGTCTATGAAGGCGGTACCGCTGAAAAATATACCGGTGACGGCAAGGCTTTGACTGCATTCCCGACGACGACCCCGAAAAATTTGGATGATGTGACGTTTGTACCGATTACTTCGGATAGCAGCAAGCAAATAGATGTGCAAGTCGATAAGGACATCAAGAAATACTTTGATGCATATAAGCCAGATGAAGGAGACGGCTTCTCAGAAAACAACAATGCCGGTTTCCATGAAGAAGGTTTTTGGAATTTTGCGAACAGCAAAACTTCGTTTGCCTCTTATAAACTCAAGTTTCCGGGAGCGGGCTATACGACGCTTGCCGTTATTTACGCTAACGGTGGAACGAGCGATCGCATGATTAACGCTTATGTGGATCATGACTATTATATTAGTGCTCCTCCGACAGGTAGCTGGACCACGTGGGATACTGCTTATGTTGTCCTTGACGCTCCGGCTGGCGAAGCTGAGCTCAAGTTCATGTCGCTAACAGCTGATGGTGGCCCGAACATAGATATGTTTGGCTTTAGCATGGATGATGTTTGCCGCGTAGGCGTTGATTGCGGAAAAACCAAGATGGTGAAGGCTTCGGCAAAGGCTGCTGGAATGCGTTTGATTGGCGATGTGCTTTTGTTGACGGAACGTGCCGATGTGAGCGTCTATGATTTGCGAGGAAGCCTTGTTGTGCATAAATCTGTGTCAGCGGGCGAGGTGGATTTGTCCTCCCTCGTGCATGCGAACGGACTTTATCGCGTGATGGTCCGCCAAGATAAAGGCAATTATGCCACGATATGGGCAAAGGTGAGATAAAAAAGTTCTGAGTTTTTAGTTACTAGTGATGCTTGCATTAAGAAACTTCTTGATATTCGAATTTCTAGTAACTCAGAACTAGTAACTATTAACTTTTGGAGTAATCTATGAAATCTATATTCAAATTCCTCCTTCTTTCGGCTGTGCTCGCGAGTGTCGCTGTGAGCGATTCCACCTCGTTTTCGATTTATGTGGTCGGCGATTCTACGGTGCAAACATACAAGGATAACGTTTATCCGCAAACAGGCTGGGGACAGGTTCTCGGTTACTTCTTTGACGCGTCCCGCGTGAAGGTGCTCAACTACGCGATTGGCGGTCGCAGCTCCAGAACGTTCATTGAAGAAGGTCGTTTGGACGAAGTCAAGGGCAAGCTCCAAAAGGGCGATTTCTTGTTCGTGCAGTTTGGGCATAACGACCGTGATTACAGCAAGTCGGCTCGATATGTGGAACCTTCGCAGTTCTCGGGCTACATTCAAAAGTATGTGGATGCAGGTCAAGCGAAGGGTGCCAATGTGATTCTCGTTTCGCCGATGAATTTGAACGGTAGCCGCAACGTGTTCTCGACGGGCAGCAACAACTACGATGCTCGCGGCATGATGCAGACGGTGGCTAAGAACAACAAAATTCCGTTTGTCGATTTGAACATGAAATCGTACAATACGTACAACACGACTTACAAGTCCATGCCGGATTACGTGACTCGCTATCTTTACAAGAAGCTTGAAAAAGGCGAGTATCCGAATTTCCCTGACGGCGTGAACGATGGCACGACGCACTTCCAAGAAATGGGTTCGATGGGGCATGCCCAAATGATTTGCGAAGAACTTGAAGACAATCTCAAGAGCAATACGAACCTTTCTGCAGATGCGAAAGCTGCATTGACGACGATTGTTTCTGCAATTAAAAAGCGTTATACCATTAAGGTCAAGACGAACCTTACAAATTACAATGGACTCATCACGCAGACGCAGTATTTCCCGGCAGGTTCTCCGATGACGCTTCGAGTGACACCGAACGGCCAGACATTTGAAAAGTGGGTCGATGATGACTGTAACGAACTTTCGACTAAGCAAATTTATTACGGATTTAAGACAAAAGCTCGCGATATCACTTATACTGCAATGTTCAAGGGTGGCTCCGCTTGCACGCCGATATCTCACGGCACGGAAGAAACCGGCACGTCGAACAGTTCGTCTTCGGGCGATTCCGGCAGTTCCAGTAGCGAGGTTGCGGTCAAAGACCTTGCAGAAGATCTTTGTTCGTTAAATGCGGGAACTCAGGCTTGGCCATCCGTGATTGAAACGTATGAACCCGAAATTGCTGATGGTTTCTCGGAAACAAATCATGAAGGTTTTACAGGCAAGGGCTTTTTCAATCTCGACAATTCTGCGTACAGCAAGGCGACGTATATGGTGACATCGGACCAGTCGGCTGAAAAAGCTCGCGTGATGATCCGCTACGCTTTTGCGGGCACGACAAACCGCGATATGAAAATTACGATTGACAACGGCGTATATGATGTGGCTTTCCCGCCGACGGGGAGTTGGGATAAATGGGATACGGTCTATATTGACAACGTGTGGGTTGACGCTTTGGACTTTAAGGTAATCCTGCAATCGACGACATCTGACGGCGGCCCCAACGTGGATATGATTGCGTTTGACATGAAGGATGTTTACCGTACGGGATGCAAAGCGATTTTGGATAAGAAAAAACAGACAACATTGTTTGCAAATAAAAAAATTATACCAACTCCGCAGAAGAATGGCTTTACGGTGAACGCTCTCGGACGAAAAGTGCAAAACGTGAACAACCAAGCTGATTTGCGAAACTTGCCCAAAGGAAATTACTTTAGCTATTAAAAAAAGGGATTTATTGCAACATAATTTTGATGCCAATTTGATGAAACTGTGAACAAAATGTATATTATTAGGTAAAAGAACGGAGCTTCGCTCCTATAGACGAGAGACGAAAGAGAAAAAACATGGGCTCACAACCCTTAACCTCCAACCTCATTCCTCAAAGCGAGTTTACGAGCGGCCTCACACTTCACACCTCATTATGATCAACATCTTTGAATATTTAAATTACCGCGATTTTTTGAAAGACGCTTACGAAGAACGCCATGCAAGTGACTGGCGGTTTAGCCATCGCTTTATTGCTGAAAAAGCGGGATTCGATTCATCGATGTTCAATAAGATTTTGCAAGGGAAGCGCAATTTGACAGGTCGCATTGTCAAAATTTTTGCGTCTATCTTTTGCGATAGCGATCGTGAACGGTCTTACTTTGCGAACATGGTTGCGTTTAACCAAGCTAAGACGCATTCCGAAAGCCGGCAGTTTTTAGAAAAGCTCGTGGCTACAAAAGAATGCAAAGTCGAGAATTTGGCTAAAGACCAGTTTGAATATTTTGACCATTGGTATCATGCGGTTATTCGTGAGCTGGTGACTTTTTACCCCTATGTGGGCGACGATGCCGCGTTGGGTCTTATGGTGCGTCCGCCGATTACGGCTAGCCAAGTCAAGTCTTCGATTGCGCTTTTGGAACGCCTTTCGATGATTAAGAAAAACGAGGCGACGGGCTTTTATGAACAAACGCAAGGACTTGTCTCTAGCGGAACGGAATCTTACAGCACGGCGGTGAATGCTTACATCCAGCAGAATCTCGATGTGGCGCAAACCGCGATGGATCGCTTTGAACGGGACGAACGTAACCTTTCGACGCTTGCGTTTGGCTGCGATGATGATACCTACAAAGAACTTGTCGAAATGGTTCGCCGTTTCCGTCGCGAAGTTTTGGCTAAGGTGCAGTCTTGCAAAAAGCCGAATCGCGTGTTCCAGCTGGGAATGCAACTGTTCCCGCTTTCGGATCCGTATCCGCCTCCGCAAAGGCGAGGCCGCAAACGCCGGATTCGCGGTGCCGAAATTCAGAATATGAAAATTTTGAACGCTGCAATCGAAAGCTTGGAGCGTGAACATGAATAAGTTTTTATTGCTTGGCGTCTCTGCTCTTTCGTTGCTGGTATCTTGTAGCGAAAATAAGGTGGCTGGCGGCACAGAAGCCGAATCGACGATTGCTTTGCTTATCCAGCATGCAGACGGTTCTCCTGCGTCGTTGTCGCGTGTCCGCATTTTGCCGAACGATTATTTGGCTGAAAGCGATGTAGAAAGTTCTTGGAATGAGACTGACGAAAGTGGGCGAGTTTCGTTTGACGTTCCTGAAGGCCGTTACGCGATTGAAGCTCGGAATGTGAATAAATCTCAGGCTTCGGGTGGCGTGCTTTATGTTTCGCTTGATGCAGCGAAAACGGATTCTATTGCAGATACGCTCAAGCTAGGTGAACTCTCGTCTATCGAAGGTTATGTTGTTCTTGGCGACAATTCGCCAGTGGTTCGCGTTGTGGGACTTGACCGCTATGTCGTTCCCGATAGCGCAGGGCACTTTGTTGTGGATTCGCTTCCGCAAGGGAGCTTCGATGTGCAAATTGGTGAACCGTCCAAAACTTATTCTGCAAAAGTGCGTGCATCTGCTGGTGAAACTTTGTTCGTAGATGCTTCAGATACGGCGGGGAATATTAAGATTGTGGATTCAAAGCAATCTGTGGCTACGGAATTCCCTGATAGCGACTGGAGTTCTCACGATGCTTTGCTGAAAGAAATTCAGGGCTATGCCGAAGGTACGCTTGGTGCAGCCGGTGCTGCGGATCGCTCGGGTAAAATTAGTGAGGCTCAAGGCGAGATTTGCGTTGTCACTACAACGAAAGATTATATAGAAGAAGGCGATTCGATAGTTGTCGCTTCGGGGTCGCTCCGTGAATGTGCCGAAAAAGAAGGCTCTGTTTGGATTCTCTTTAAAAAGGATGGAACGTACAAATTGCAGGCTCCGCTTCGTATAAAGTCTAACAAGACGGTCGATGGGCGAGGACGCAAAGTCCGCATCACGGGTTTGGGAATTTTGACAAACGAATCTTCGAACCTCATCTTTGAAAATTTGACATTTACCGCTCCGTCCATTACCGCTCAAGATACGACGAGTCGCCGTGCCCTCTCTATTCACAACATGACGCACCATGTTTGGGTGGACCATTGCTTGTTTGAAGAATATCCGCTGATTGAATTGGATATCAAGCGTAGTTCGCATCATGTGACGGTCTCGTGGAGCCGTTTTGAAAACGCTCAGTCCGGCATTTTATTCGGACTTGAACCTGACATTTACGTGGATTCGTTGCAGACGTTTACGCTCCATCACAATTACTTTGCGAACTTGGAATTACGTGGCGTGCTTGCTCGCCATGGGAAAATAGTCGCTTATAACAATTTCTTCTTTGACGTGAAAATGGCTGGAATTGAATGCTCGGATTCCGCGTTGTGCGCGATATCTGGCAATGTGTTCAATGTAGAAACGCCTGTTGCGGATTACCGACTTGAAAATGAAGATGGATCGCCTGATATGGCGACTAAGGGCTTTGCTTATATGTCGGGCAACGTGTTCGGTCGTGGAGGCGAAGAGATTGTTCAAAAGACCGATTTTGAATACGATTCTGTAGTGAAATTAGATTCCGCAGACGCGGAACTTGCAGTCCGCGTTAGAAACGAATCCGGCCCAAGGTGAGCGAGCTGTGAGCCATGAGTGGTGTGCTTGTCAAACCACTGCCTACTAAGCTCTAAGTTCTGCCAACTAAGTTCTAGAAACTAGTAATTGCGGCTCCGCCGCCTCTCTCGTCTAAAACTACATTCCCCAGTGGCGTTCGTTCGGGGTGAAATCCTTGACCTTAATTAAAAATCCGTATTGCAGCGGCAAAAAGTTGCTGTGGGCGAGGAGCCTCGGCATGAACTTGAGCTGCTTGCGGATGCCGATGGTCTGTTCGATTTCAAGACCGTTTTCTTTAGCAAAACGGCGGAAACTCTTCTTGGTCCAGAACGTCTTGTGGTTGATGTCCAGCACGCCGTAGCAACGTTCTCCCTGATCGACACGCACATAGCGGAAGTCGCGGAACACGAGAATCTGGAAAATCGTTTCGGCACTCAAAAAGTTCGGGAGCGAAATGAGAATATGCCCTTCGGGGTTCAAGTGTTTTTTGCAGAAGTTGATCATGTCCACGGGGTCGTTCACATGTTCCAGAACGTCGCAGATGACAATCAAGTCGAACTTGCGGTCTTCGGTGTACTGCTCGTAGAATACGTGGTGGTATTCGTTGAACCCGCCCGGAACCTTGTCGGCCGTTTGCATGTCTTCTCTGTTTTCGGGCTCGATGGCGACTTTATAGGCGTCTTTGGGGTAAAGCACGCAGTTTCTGCCGGAGCCGGCTCCGATTTCTAGAACACTTTTAACATCGGGTGGAACGAGAATGGCAATATCACGGCGAACTTTATTAGGGTACATCGGTAATCCTTTTTGCCGTAATATATAAAAATTAAGGGTTATACTAAGTTCTAAGTTCTAAGTTCTGCCAACTTTCTCTCGTCTTTTCTAAGCTCTAAGTTCTGAGTTCTGCCAACTTTCTCTCGTCTCTAGTAACTATTAACTAGTAACTAGGAACTATTTTACTATATTTGTGGCGCGAACTTTAAAGGAGCTATAATGCTTAAATCTACATTGCAACAGACCGATCCGGAAATCTATAACATCATCCAGGAAGAAGCCGAACGCCAGGAATATGGCATCGAACTCATCGCTTCTGAAAACTACACCTCCAAGGCCGTCATGGAAGCCATGGGCTCCGTGCTGACCAACAAGTACAGCGAAGGCTACGTGGGCAAGCGCTACTACGGTGGTAACGAAGTGATCGACAAGATGGAAGCTCTCGCCATCGAACGTTGCAAGAAGCTCTTTGGTTGCGACCACGTGAACATCCAGCCGCTTTCCGGTTCTCCGGCTAACGCTGCTGTTTACTTCGCCGTTCTCAAACCGGGTGACAAGGTCCTCGGCCTCAAGCTCGACCACGGTGGACACCTTTCTCACGGCCATCCGGTGAACTTCTCCGGTATGCTCTACAACTTCGTGCAGTACGAAGTCGATAAGGAAACTGGCCGCATCGACATGGACAAGGTCCGCGAAATCGCCCTCCGCGAAAAGCCGAAGATGATCCTCGCCGGTTTCTCTGCTTACAGCCGTAACCTCGACTGGAAGCGCTTCAAGGAAATCGCTGACGAAGTTGGCGCTCTCACGATGGCTGACATTTCTCACATTGCTGGCCTCATCGCCGGTAAGGCAATCGATTCTCCGGTGCCGTACTTCGACATCGTGACGACCACGACCCACAAGACTCTCCGTGGCCCGCGTTCCGCTATCATCATGTGCAAGGACCGCACCATCCAGAAGATGGTCAAGGGTGAACTCAAGGAAGTTTCCCTCGCCAAGGAAATCGACAAGGGCGTGTTCCCGGGCATGCAGGGTGGTCCGCATGACCACATCAACGCCGGTAAGGCCGTTGCATTCCTCGAAGCTCTGCAGCCGGAATTCCAGGTCTATGCCAAGAACGTTATCAAGAACGCTCAGGCTATGTGCGCCGAAATGCAGAAGCTCGGCTACAAGGTCATCAGCGATGGCACCGACAACCACCTCATCGTGGTGGACATGACCTCTAAGGGCGTTTCCGGTAAGGAAGCCGAAGTGGCCATGGAAAAGGTCGGCATCTCCTGCAGCCGTTCTACGATTCCGTTCGATCCGCGCAAGCCGATGGATCCGTCCGGTGTCCGTCTCGGTACTGC
>CAMZGI010000083.1 GCA_947306305.1 uncultured Fibrobacter sp. | reverse complement strand
ACCTTGATCTTGTTGCCGTGGAGCTGGTCCATGTCAAAGCTGTGGAGCGGCTGACCGACGTCCATCAAAATAAAGTTCGTGATATCGACGACGTTGTTGATGCTGTTCATGCCGACAGCGTGTAAAAGCTTAGCGAGCCAAGCCGGGGACTTTTCAACCTTCACGTCCTTGATGACGCGGCCCACGTAGCGGGAGCAGCCGCAACCCGGAACGACTTCGAGGCTGATGGCAGAGCTTGCTTCTTCGGCATCTTCTTTTAGTTCGTAGGTGAGCGGCTTGAGCGGGCGGTTGAACTTGGCTGCGAGTTCACGAGCGACACCGCGGTGGCTCAAAGCATCCGGGCGGTTCGGCGTGACGTTCAGTTCATAGCACACATCGTACATGCCGAGGTTAACAAACGGAGTGCCAGCCGGAATGGAATCGTCGAGAACCATGATTCCACCGTGGTCATCAGAAAGACCGATTTCGTCTTCGGCGCAAATCATGCCAAAGCTTTCGACACCGCGAATCTTGGACTTCTTCATTTTGAGCTTGGTGCCATCGGGGAGCGGGAGTTCTGCACCGATCGGAGCGAGAACAACCGTCTGGCCAGCAGCAACGTTCGGAGCGCCGCAAACGACTTGAATTGTGTTTGTGCCGTCGTTGACCGTGGTGATGTGCAAGTGGTCGCTATCCGGGTGCGGGTCGCAGGTGAGGACCTTTGCCACGAGCAACTTGTCATAGACCTTGCCCGGTTCCTCCATGCCTTCAACTTCGAGACCGATAGAGGTGAGTGCCTTTGCAACATCTTCCGCAGATTCGGGAAGATCAACATGACGTCTAAGCCAATTCAAAGAAACTTTCATTTTAATAACCCTTTAAATTTTTCGATGCAAATATAGAAATAAAAAGAAGATCCCCGCTTGCGCGAGGATGACAATGTTATGAGTTGTGCTGTTTTAAGTAAGCTTCGCTTTATTTGCCCGGCTTGCAAAAATCTCGAAATCTTCGGGCGTGGTAAGCTTGTCGTTTGCACTGTCGCCTTGGACGATATAGACGTTCTCGCCGAAGAATTCAAGAATGCTAGCTTCGTCTGTGGGCGTAAAGTCGAGCGGTTCTTTTGCGATGCGAGAGTAAAGCTGCTTGAGCAAATCAATACGAGCCGCTTGCGGAGTCTGCGCGAGCCAAACCTTGCGGCGGTCAATTGTGCTCTCGACGCGACCATCGCTTGCAATCTTGATGGTGTCAATCGCTTGCTTTGCAACAAGGCAACTCCCTTTGTTGACGAGCGTATCAAAAACTTCGCGAATGATTTTTTCGCTGATGAACGGACGTGCCACATCATGAACGAGAACGTATTCTGCACCGCTGGTAAGTGCGTTCACGCCATTCTCTACGGACTGCCACCGCTCCGTTCCACCAATTACTATTTTTAATTTATTCTTAATATTCTCGTCGAAACGAAGCAAGAACCTTTCGAAAATTTCCTTCTCGAAAAAATCCTTCCAATCCGCAGGAACCGCCATGACGACTTCTGCAATCTCGTCCATCTTGAGGAACGTTTCTAGTGAATATTGATAAACAGGCTTGTCGCCCAACAGCATCAACTGCTTTGGAATGTTGCCGCCCATGCGCTTGCCGAGACCGCCTGCAGGGAGGACTGCTGCAAATTTGCCGAAATTTTTTGAAGTGTTCATGATTTAATAATAGAAAGATTTGCGATGCAAGCTAAAGAGTTGCGTTGCGTTTTTGCGTAGATATTATTTGTGTAATGATATGGTCAGTTTGGGGCTTCGTGATAATAGTCACGGGATTAAAAAGTAAGAACTAAAAAGTTATTTAGGTGATAAGAATGTTTTTACCTTTGGCTCTGGTGTATATGGGAAAATAAAATGGAAAACGAAGACCTTAAACCGAGAGACCGAACCAAGATGGCGATAACTGCCTGTTTAGGCGGCTTTTTCGGAATTCATAATTTTTTGCTTTCGAACGATGTTTCTGGTTGCATAAAAATTTACTTGACCCTCGTCGCGCTGATTGCACCACATCGCATTGGACTTAGCATTGCGCTTGTAGATTTTGCATGGATCCTTTTTGACATTTGGCAAATATGCTTCGTGAACACGCTCCCCGAAATTCGATTTGTCGGAAGCAAAAAAAAGGCTGTACTTTTTGTGACTGCCTTTTTGAGCCTTGTTGCAATAATTGCAGTTTTGTTTGTTCGAAATTTTAACGTGCAGTTTTAATTGTTTTTGAAACGCACCGCAGTGCCGTAAGCGATAATTTCAGCTGCACTAGCCATCAGGTTGGTCGTTGCAAAACGTACGTTCACAATGGCGTCGGCTCCAATCGAAGAAGCCTCTTGAATCATGCGTTCCGTCGCCCTTTGACGAGCTTCGTTCATCATTTCGCTGTAACCAGCAATTTCGCCACCGACGAGAGTCTTGAGTCCCGCGAAAATATCTCGAACGACGTTCTTTGAAAAAACGATGCTCCCCTTGACGAGCTGGATGGTTTCAAGTTCCTTGCCACTAATGTAATCTGTATTGACGATAAGCATTGATTGTCCCTTTATAGAATTGTTCTATGAATAATATAGCACAAATAATTCAGTGTGTTAAAGAAATTTTTCGTTTGTGTGGTTTAAAGAGTTTTATTCGATGAATTCCGCTTTGAATGCGTAAAAACTGCTTAAAAACGTTTTTTTGAGAGATGAAACGTTTTTTTGGGCGAAACAAAGGACATCTTCTATACTGAGAAACAATGTAAAGCGGTTTATTCCGCAAAGCCCGGGGGCGGCAAGTGCATGCCGGCCATTGTGAGCTTGTTGTCGCGGGCGTATTGCATTAGACGCTTGCGGCTCTCGATGGACTTTTCCTTGTCCATATCATAATTGGAATTGATTTCGGGGTGGTTCTTCTGCAAGGCGTAACCGTGCATCAGATCACCGATGACGAGCAAGTTAGAAAATTGGAATGCGGTGTGGCCGGGCGTGTGTCCTACGGCGTCAAGTGCAAGCACACCGTGGGGGAGACTGTCGCCGAATGTGAACAAATGAAGACTGTCCTTGTAGAGTGCCATGACCATTTTCTGCAAATCGTTTTTGGGGATGTCGTTCATCCATGCGTCGTATTCCACTTTGCCCGCATAGATACCCGCGTTATTGAAAACCTTCACATCTTTGCCAGCAGAATCTTTTGTAACAAGCCCCGCGATGTGGTCCACATGAAAATGAGTCAGATAGATGAGGCTGATGTTATCGGGATTTATGCCGAGAGCGGCTATGCGGTTCATCATTTGCCCGCCGAATGCGCCGAGGCCTGCGTCGAACAAGATGTTCTTGCCATCCACCTGCAAAAGGAATGTGCTTACCGAAGCGGGAATTCCGTCGGGCATGTTCAGACTGTTAAACAGGGAATCGCTCGCATCGCTAAAAAGACTACGCGGCATCAATTTTTCACCTTGGTTGTCCTGAATCCAGGTTACTTTTGCTCCGTTTGCGAGCGTGATTGTTTTCGTGCTTTCGATAGATTGTGAGGCTGATTCCGTAGTCTTGTCGTTGGCAGGCATCTTGGTGTCGCTACAACCGAAAACGGTGAAAAATGCCGCCATGGCGATGAGAGAAAAAAGACGCTTTTTCATAAGGCCTCCTGTTTAGAGTGAATATAAAAAAGAATTTTAGTTCTATCCGTCCGTATTGAAAGAACCCAAAGAGATTCCCATGACGGACGTTCACAACACATGGCAAAGAATCATTTCTGCATTCAATAACGAGGTTCAAGGTGACGACGATTGTCGCATGCTGCCCTACGACTTGCCTATACCAGACTATAGGAAATTGTAAAATGCTGAATTTTTGCGAAAAATGACATTTTTTTTAGTTAAAATTGGAAAAATGTGAAAAAAATGACTAAAATGTCGTGGAAAATGTGAAAAAATTAATTTAAATGGCTAGATTTTTGTGATAAAAGCACTTAAAATAGAAGGGGAAATGTGATTTTAAGGCGGAAATAATCTATATTAACAACATGGAATACACTCTCAAACGCAAACTTGACACGTTTTTGCTTGAATGGAAAGCTAATCCGGACCGGCTTCCCCTCATTATCAAGGGAGCCCGTCAGGTCGGCAAGACCTCCTCAATCACTCATTTTGCAAAGAACTACCGCAGTTTTATTCCGATAAACTTCATCGAAGATCCGCAATACAAGACAATTTTCGAAAAGGGTTTCCGCCCTGAGAACGTCATAAAGGAAATGTCGCTTTTGAATCCCGACTGGGAATTCATTCCTCACGACACGCTCATCCTGTTCGACGAAATGCAGGAATGCCCGGATTGCACCACTTCGCTAAAATTTTTCAAGTTGGACGGCCGCTACGATGTCATCTGCTCCGGCTCGTTGTTGGGTGTACATTACAAAAAAATTTCGTCTGTAAGCGTGGGCTACAAAGAAGATGTAGAAATGCATTCGCTTGACTTTGAAGAATTCCTATGGGCTAAGGGATATCACCAAGAGCAAATCGATAGCATCTTCGAGCACATGAAAAATTTGGAGCCGTTTTCGACCACGGAATTCAACGTGTGGCTAGAAAATTTCCGCGAGTATATGGTGGTGGGCGGAATGCCCGCAATTGTAGATAAATTTGTTTCGCAGAATAATTATTCCGGCGTATTGAACGCACAGAAGAAAATCCTCAAGGATTACGAGGACGACATCACCAAATACGCAGAAGGTCTCGACAAGGGCAAAATTAAAAATATCTACAACCATATCCCCGTATTCCTTGCCAAGGAAAACAAAAAATTCCAGATAAGTAAAGTTGCTGCCGGAGCCAGGAACAGGGAGTATGTTGGAACGGTTGATTGGCTGAACGATGCCGGAATCATCAACCAGTGTTTTTGTCTAGACCAACCAGAGCTCCCGCTGAAAGGTAATTACAAGCCGAACGATTACAAAATTTACTTCCGCGACACGGGCCTGCTTATCGCGTCCCTCGATGACGAAGCGCAACGGGACCTCAGGGCGAATAAAAACTTCAATACATACAAGGGCGCTGTTTACGAAAATATCATAGCCGATGTTTTCGTCAAGGAAGGCTACAACCTCTATTATTTTAAGAACGACAAACCACCTCTAGAAATGGATTTCTTTGTCCGTACAGCAGATTCGCTGGTACCTGTAGAAGTCAAAGCGGCAGACAACGCCACCATCTCGCTAAACAATCTTATCAAAAAAGATTCCTATGCCGATATCAAATTCGGGATAAAACTCGCGAATAAGAACATCGGATTTAACGGAGTGTTTTACACGTTTCCGTATTTTTGTGCGTTTCTGCTAAAGCGATGGCTTGCGGAAGCTAAGGTGTAACACAACTCCCTGTTCGGTAAAGGCGTAGGGAGCGTAGCGCAAGTCTTTTTGGTCGGATTTGGAGGTCGCAATTTGCAGACGTACTTGGGCGGGTGCAGGCTTTGTTTGATGAACTTCCGTTCCCGATGGACATAACCATGACAAAAAAATTTGTCAAGTTGTAAGCAATGGCTTAAATTTAGATGGCTGCGTCATGGCGGACTTGATCCGCCATCTAAATAGATATCTTTGGCTTTGCCTCGGAAATATTTTGTCTTTTAACTTGACAGCTTTTTTATAAAAGACTACTTTTTGTGCAGTAAAACAAATGTTCACTATAATGCAGGTCGTGTATGGCTCTCTCCCAAGAAATTAAAGGTCAGATTGTTGATTCCCTTGAGGGGGAGCGTTCCCGCTTGGACAAGGAACAGCTGGAGGCGGTCGAGACGACCGAGGGCTACGTGCGCGTGGTGGCGGGTGCGGGGTCTGGCAAGACGCGAACTCTGACGCACCGTTATTTGTACCTGGTGAAAGAGATGGGGATTTCTCCTGCGAACATTCTTTGCGTGACGTTTACGAACAAAGCGGCGAACGAAATGAAAAAGCGTATCCGCTCAATTTTGGGTGGTGACGATAGCGGCTACATTTCGACGTTTCACGGGTTTTGCGTGCGTTTTTTGCGTGAAGAAATTCATGTGCTGAATTATCCGAAAGAGTTCATGATTTTGGACGAGGATGACCAGAAGTCGCTTTTGCGTAAGGCTTACGCGGATCTCGGGTTCTCGCTTAAGGATTTGAAAATTAGCAGTGTTCTCGATTTTATCGGGGGTCGCAAGGCTAATGAGCTGGATTACGTTTCGCTTTTTGCGGAGTTGCCGTCGGAAGGGGAGCCTTCGAAAGATCATTTGCTGGAGTTGTCGGACTCGGCGGACGACAAGTGGATGAAGGTTTATTACCGTTATCTTTACGAACAGAAAAAGAATTACGCTCTTGATTTTGACGACCTTATTTTGGTGACGCTTTACATTCTTCAGAGCTTCCCCGAGCAGCTCGACAAGTGGCGTAAACGCATGATGTACGTGATGGTCGATGAATATCAGGATATCGACGGACAGCAGTACCAGTTGGCAGACTTGCTTTCGAGTTATCATAAGAATTTGTTTGTGGTGGGCGACCCGGACCAGACGATTTATGGTTGGCGCGGGGCGGATGTCAATCGCATTCTCGATTTTGATAAAGTTCACGAAAATACAAAGACGATTTTATTGCAGAACAATTACCGCTCGACTTCGAGCATTTTGAAGGTCCCGGATGCGGTCATCAAGAATAATACGTTCAGAATCGAAAAGGTTTTGAGACCTGTTCGTGTTGGCGGAAAAACTCCCGTGTTTTACCATGCGAAGAATACTCGCGAAGAGGCAAAATGGATTGTGGAGCGTATTCAGAATGCTGTGCTGAATAAGGCTGGCGGGACTCATTACAAGGATATCGCAGTGCTTTATCGCATGCATTCGCAGTCGCGTTCTGTTGAAGAAGCTTTGATGGCAGAGAATATTCCGTATAAAGTTTATAGTGGTGTCGGCTTTTACCAGCGTAAAGAAATCAAGGATGTTATTTGCTATTTGCGCATGCTTGTTTATGCGGATGATTTGTCGTTTTTGCGGACGGTGAACACGCCCAAGCGGCAGTTCGGGCCGCGTAAGATTTCGATTTTGCAAGCGTTTGCGGATGCACGTGGTGTCGGACTTTACGAGGCGTTGTTGGAAATTGTTGCAGAGGCGGGGCTGTTGAATACTGTGGCTCACGATGTCTCGTCGCAGGCGGAAATGTCGTCGGTGGGGAATGACCGACAAAAGATTGATTTTGACTGCAAGGGATTCTTGGCTCGGAGCAACGTGGTTGAATATGTGAAGCTGATTGAAAAGTTCCGCTCGCTGTACAGGGATATGAGCGTTTCAGAAGTTATGGCGAAGATTTTGCGAGAAACGAAGTACGAAGAAATGCTGCGACTGGATGGCGACGAAGACCGCTTGGACAATCTTGCGGAACTCAAGCAGGGCATTTTGGAATTTGAAAATTACTACGAAGAAGATGCTTCGCTAGACGAGTATTTGCAAAATATTGTGCTCTTTACGAATGTGGATGAAGATGCCGAAGAAAAAGATCGTGTGCAGCTGATGACGATTCACAACGCAAAGGGATTGGAATTCCCGTACGTTTTTGTGTGCGGCTTGAATGAGGGCTTTTTCCCTGTGAAGCGTGTTCAGAACAAAGTGCAGTTAGAAGAGGAACGCCGTTTGGCGTATGTGGCGTTTACGCGTGCCGAAAATGTGCTGTGCTTGAGCGATGCTGAAGATGGAGTGGCGGGGGAGAGCGGGATGCGTTATCCGTCGCGGTTCTTGTTCGAAATGGATATGGGGGAGCTCGATGTGGCTCGCGGGTTTTCGGAGGACTTGCTCGAAGCAGCGAAGGCTCATATATCGAATGTCGATCAGGAACGTGTTTTTTTGAGTGACGAAAGTTTGGGGCTTGTCAAAAAAGCTCCTTCGGCTGCGTTTGAGGTGGGCGACCGCGTGTCGCATAAGATTTTTGGCGTGGGCACGGTTCGCGTTGTCGATGAAAAGAATTTTTGCTACGAAATCGCGTTTGACAAATTCGTCACCCCGCGAAGCATCCAGTTTGACTTTCCATTAACGCGAGCTTAACGCCTGCGGCTTCTCTGAAAATTATTCTCAGGGCGTTCGACTCGGAGCGGCTTTAGCTGCTTGATAACGTTTTGCAGTTCCTTGGGGAGCGGGCAATCGAACACTTTGTGTTCTCCCTCCCAATCGAATTCCAAACGGCAACTGTGCAAAAACAGGCGGTTTAAACCGAATTGTTTTTTGACTTCGCGGTTCAGCGCAAAGTCGCCGTATCGCGTGTCGCCCAAAAGCGGATGCCCGATGCTTGCGAAGTGGGCACGGATCTGGTGCATGCGTCCCGTTTCGAGCTTGATTTTCACGAGGTCGTATCCTTCGTAGTGCTGCTTGACGCGGTAATGCGTGATTGCTTCCTGAGCCTTGTCGTTGTCTTGACCGACGAGCATCTTGCTGCCCTTGGCGCTGTCTGTGCGCAAAAGCGATTCGTTGATGGTGCCGCGATCTTTCTTGAGGTTGCCTTTAATGAGAGCAAAGTAATATTTGTCAACTTCGTGTTCGCGGATAAGGCGTGTAAAGTCGCGGAGTGTGTCGCCGTGGAGGGCTGCGATGATCATGCCCGAAGTTTCTTGGTCGAGGCGGTGTGCGATGGTCGGCTTAAAGTCGAGACCTTCGTTCTTGCCCCATTCCCAGAGGTATTCTACAAGGCTTTCGCCGGGGCGTGTGCCGCTGCCGGGTTGGCTAGCAAGTCCCGAGGGCTTATTGACTATCACGTAATCTTCGGTTTGGATGACAAAATCGAGTTCGTGGGCCCCCCAGTGTGCCAATCGCTCGCCTCTCTCGTCTCTCGTCTCTCGTCTCTCGTCTGATTTACCCCACGTCGATTTGTTTTTGGCAAAACCTGTTGCGTTGTGATCTTCGGGGCGTTGCGGCCTTTGACCACTTAGTGCTTCAGCACTTACGTGGGCATGTCCACCTTTAGGTGGTGTGTCCCCGCTGGAAGGGGTTGCGGTAGCCGCATCGGCGGCGGAATTAGCTGATTCTCTCTCGTCTTTCGTCTCTAGTCTCTCGTCTGATTCACTCACCGACTTGAAATTCTCGTAAATGTTCACCACGTCGCCTTCGGCGAGCATCTGGTTTGCTTTACCCACGACTCCGTTTACGCGGACTTTCTTTTTGCGAATGACGGCAAAGAATACCGAAAGGGATTCTTCGGGGAATGCCTTGCGGAGGAAACGGTCAAGGCGCATGTTTGCAAAATTTCGGTCGATCGTACGTGTAATCATGTCTTTAGTTACTAGTTAATAGTTGGTAGTTACTAGAATTTAGTTAATCGTTATAAGCATCTTCGGTGTAGCTATTAGTT
>CAMZGI010000082.1 GCA_947306305.1 uncultured Fibrobacter sp. | reverse complement strand
CTGCTAGACTTCGCTACACTGCTGCTCGTCGGCTTAACGCTGCTGCTAGACTTTGCTACAGAGCTACTCGTCGGCTTAACGCTGCTGCTAGACTTCGCTACAGAGCTGCTCGTCGGCTTAACGCTGCTGCTCGAAGCCACAGAGCTACTGCTTACCGGCGGCGGTTCCGGGCAACTCAGAGAGTATTCAGCCTCGTATGTTGCTGTCGCAGTCACATCCGCAATGGCTTTATTCCATTTGCTAAAGACGTAAGTGCACTTTCCAACAACCATATCCTCAATTACAGGCACCTGGATTGCATCAGCCTTTGTTCCATAGCGATACATCATCGTCATTTCGCCATCTTCAAAGCCCTCATGCTTGAGGCTATCCTTGAACGTCACTGCATACAAGCGATAAGTCGAATCGAATTTAGCCTTATACGTTGCATTCTTAGTAACTTCAACAATAGTCGGAGTCCAGCCGCTAAATCTGTAAACAAACTTAGCAGTGCTATCCTTAGTCGGTGTTTCGCCACCATACTTAGGCATTTCACCCTTGTTATACTTTGTCTGTTCGAGTTGTTTGCCATTTGCATTCTTCCAAGTAACCGTATATTGCACTTTGCAAACCTTTTCGAACTGAGCCTTATAATATGCATGCGAGTTCACATCGGTAATTTCAGGATCCCAGCCGATAAACGTGTAAGTACATCCGTCTATGACCGTATCGCGGACTACAGGAATCTTGAGTTCAGATTTCTTGGTTCCGTATGCAAGGTCATACTGTTCAGACCATTCTTCACGAACCGGGTCATAGAACTCGACATCATACTTTCTGGCGATGCACTTTGTAGAATAGCTCGCCGTATATTCCATATCGGACTTGACGGTATCGCTTGTACCAGTAGCTCTCACCCACTTGTCGAATTCGTACTTGCATTCCGGAGTGCGTTTTTCAGGTCCGTAAGACGGAACATCAACAACTTCATTATAGTAGTAATAACGATTGCGATCAGAATCCCAATCATAACCATCATTTGCAACAAACTTGACTGTATAAGTCCGTTTCTGCGCACCCATCAAAGCCTTATAAGTTACTGCACCAGTAACGTCTTCAATTGCAGGTGTCCAGCCAGCAAAGGTATAGACGTAATCTGCGGTCGGCTCCTTAGCCGGAATTTCAGGAACCTTAATCTTTTCGGCCAAAGTTCCATACGCATATACGGCAGAATCCAACAGAGTTCCATCGTAATTAGCAAACTTCAATTTGTACCTACGAACAGACGATTTATACGTAGCCTTGTATTCCGCATCTTTCGAAACGGCAGCTATTTCAGGAGTCCAGCCATTAAATGCGAACGTAGAATCCACGGTAGCTTTCTTAGTTGGCTTGCTCGTATAATTCGGCGTTTCGCCTTCGGTGTAAATTTCCTGCTTCAAAATCGTGCCATCGTCGTTACGCCAAGTGATCGTGAACTTGTTATTTTCTACATAAACGGCCTTGTACGTAGCGTCCTTTGTAACAGAAGCTATGATTGGAGTCCAGCTACTAAACTTGAACCCTTCCTTAGCCGGGGCTTTAGGCAGCTTGATAGCTTCGGCATCCGTCTTGTATGCGTAGCGAGTCGAATCAACAATCGTCTTTCCGTCTTCGCCCACAAACGTCACCAGATACATTCTCGGAGACGCTATATAAGACGCCACATACGTAGTATCATGCGTTACCTTATCCAAAGACCAGCCCGCAAAGGTATATGTCGTATCCACAGTAGCCTTCTTTTTCGGATCCTTTGCAGGAAGAGCAATTCCGTTAGCCGGAGTACCATAATCATAAGCGACAGATTTTTTGAGCACTGTGCCATTTTCATCGACAAACGCAACATTATACTTGCGGAGCGTACTGTCGAACACGGCTATGTACTGCGTAGCACCCTTCACAGTATCCAAAGCCGGATTCCACTTATTACTCCACTGGTAATCATGCGACACAGACGATTCTTTATACGGAGTATCGTACCAGTACTCAGGAACTTCGCCATAGCGGTACCCATCACTATACATTTCCGACCCATCGTCATTAACAAACTTGACCTTATAACGGATATTTGCTACATAGGTAATGTCATGCGTTACGGGCTCAAAGCCATCATAATAGCAATTTAATTCCTTTTCTTCTACAACTACATTAGTTTTCGTTTTTTCATCCCATCTTTCATAAGCCCAAATACTCAACCTGCACCAGTCATCTTTATTATACTCAAAATCTCCTGTTTTTCCTGCAAGAACCTGAGCATCCGTAGGCACATCAGTAATAGTTGCCCCATATTTATAAGATTTGCGAGAAAGTTCCGTGCCGTCGTCATTCAAGAATACGACCTCGTATGTTTTAGGCGTTGCCTTGAACTTAGCGTTATAAACAACCGGTTTCTTCACCGCAGCAAGCTTCGGTTCCCACCCATCTTTGGAATCCCAAGTATAAGTGAACTCATCGGTTTCATATCTATATGGAGAACTCCAATCTTCTGGGAATTCCGGAACTAAACCATCAGCAACTTCTATCGATCCGATAATATTATCGCCATCCTTAAAGGTAACCGTATATTTATTTTCAGAGGTCTTGAAGGTCGCTATAAATGTCATCGGTCCCGTCAAAGCAGCATCACTCTTAGCAGGAGACCAGCCAGCAAATGTGTATTCGATTTTGTCGCATTTTTCTTCACAGTTTTCACCCATTTCGTCACACACGTATTGGCAATTAGTTTCATACGCATCCCTAACAGGGTTTGCCGGCCACGCAATTTCACTAAGCGGCGTTCCCTCCGCATAGAAGATTTCGTATTCGTCGTTGACATAAATTGTAGAGCCGCTATAATCAGCAAAGCGAACTGCAAATTTTTTGTCGAATTTGGGCTTGACGACCAAATCGCTCTTCAAAAGTTCATCAGTGCGATTTATATCCCAGCCAGCAAACACATAACTCGTATCGCCATAAGAATACTTTTCAGGCACATATTCAGGATCGGGCATAGCTATATCGCTATACTTCGTCCCATACGGATAACGAATTTCCCATTCATCATTGACATAAACTGTACTACCGTAAACGTCTTCAAAGCGAACTGTAAATTCACGCGGAACTTCACGATACTGAGCCGTATAAGTGGCATTGCCATAAGCCCTACGATCAAGTTCCGGTTCCCATGATTCAAATTCAAAGGAGTATTCGTCCGTAGGATCTTTCTGTGCCAACGGTTCTTCTATATAATCGTCATAACGGTACTTTTTCGAAGAAATGACCTTGCCGTCATCATTTTTGAAAGTAATGGTATAGAATACAGTATCTTTGCACACAAACTCAGCATCATAATACTTGTCTTCTGTAACAGGAACAAAGCCTTCTTCGCACACGTCTTTATCATCTTTATAGCTATAATAGCAAGAAGAAATCCACTTTACAAACTCGTATTTGTTACAGTATTCATCGGCATTACGAGTCGGCTTGCCATCGTATTTCGGAGTCGTACCGTATTCGAATTCCTGGCAATAGTCATAATCACCAACACCTTCAAAACAAATATCATACGTTCTAAGTTTTTTTTCGAACTTCACCTGATACTTGGTATCGCCTGTAACAGGGCCAAGCTCAGGAGTCCATCCCGCATACTCATATCGATATTGTTTATCTTGACGTTCGTACGCCAAATTCCACAAACTCGTTTCGCCCCTATATTCAGAAGTTTCACCTTCGACAACGGAGGCACTGTCAAGCAAGGTTTCCCCATCGTAGAACTTGACAATATGGGTAGGCTTGTGCATACACTTGATGTTATCGATTTCAAGCGTTCCTTCGCCTTCCATGTCGTTCCAAATGAACGAGGTCGCGTGCGAGAAAGCCAAGTCCGCATTGACTCCATAGCCCCACATATATCCAAATTCACTGCGGAAAACAGAAGCAGTCGTCCATTTGTCACTGCTTTCGACATATTTTTCTAGGTAATAATCATCTTTGTCATAAACGCTTTCAATTCTAAAGCGGTGCGAGGCGCCACGATAATCATACTGGATAGCGTTGCACTGCGACAAGTCTAAAGACGAGCCTTCATCAGCCAAAAAGACTCCTGCACCTAGCCATCCACGGCAATAATCCCCTTTCTTACCGTAATCATCTCTGCAATCGCGCTTGAAGTAAATATTCAAGGAATTGCCATTATCGCCATTCAAAGCAACCATGCTAGAAATTTTGGAATTGTAATAGACAGTATCGCCATTATCCTTGATATCATAGATATGGTCGTTGTCATTGTAAGAGAACCATTTCGTGCCCAAAGCCGACACTTCATCGCCATCTTCAAAGTCATCCACCAATAAGAAGTCGCCTTCGGCAATATCCACATTGGCAGGCTTTGGAACTGGCTTCGCCATAAATGCCGCTATATAGGTAACCGTATCGGTAACCGGGGCATATTCCTTGTCCCAGCCGACAAACTCGTAAGTGTATTTTTCCGTCGGGCTTCTTTGCGGGTTGCAATATTTGCAATCAGGAATTTCGCCCTTCTTCAGCCATTGCTGGTCAAATTCGTAACCAGATTCATCTGCAAAGCGAACCCTATAGCGGTAAGTGACATGGTAAACCGCACGTCCCGTCACACGCTGGAATCTAGGAGTCCAGTCTTCATCATCATAGGAATATCCGGTTTCATAATTTTTGGAGGTTTTAAGAGCATAGGTTCTCGGCCAATCGCCGTAATCAAATTGGAGCGAGTCGATTACCCCATCATCATCCTCAAAGACAATCCAGTACTTGCGATACTGCTCATCAAAGAGAGCCTCATATATCGTATTGCCTTCAACTTCATGAATACCTTCATACCAGTAATTACAATCCCGCCAATCGTAAAATGTATAAACGAGGTCTATAGTAGAATCGCGGAAAGGAGCCGTTTTCGGAGTTTCAGGAATATCACCATACGCATATTCCCCAGACTGCAAAATTTCGGAACCATTGACAAAGGTCACCGTATAGACTTCGACATCTTCCGTCCCCTCTTCTGTTTTCTTTTGTGCTTGATAATTCGCGATATACGCCACGTTGCGTGTCACCTCATTATCATCATAAAAATAAGGATTCCAGCCGCTGAACGTATAAACTATATCGCCATTGGCTGCACGCTTCGGAGTTGCAGGACGCTTGACATCGGACATTTTCGTGCCATAAGCATACTTCTTTTCGCTCAAGACCTTGCCATCGTAATCGGCAAACTTGACGGTATAGGAATTGACGGTAGATGTATAGACCGGGTAATACGAAACATCTTCAGTTACCGGTTCAATCAAAGCTTTATCCGGTGCATGGCATGACGTACCCCATTCACGGCATGTTCCTTCTTTATCTTCCCACCAGCACTCTTTTTCGCAGACTTCCTTGCCCCAGCCACTAAACTTATATGTAAATTCAGCCGAAGGCAATTTGATAGGATCCATTCCGACATATTTAGGCGTAGCACCATACTCTAGTTGCTGGCGGCTTAAAACATCGCCTTCGTCGTTTCGGAACTCCACATCATACAAACGAACGGCGCTATCCAGCACGACCTGATAAGACGCGTTAGCCGTTACCGGAGCCAAAGACGGTTTCCACCCCTTAATGTAATAGTAATTGCGTTCATTCTTTAAATCAGAATCACCGCTGTAGCGAGGCTCATCTCCCTCGAAATATTCTTCGGAAGAAAGCAACTTTTCTCCCCAATAGAAGTTAACGGTGTAAGCTTGTTTATGGGTGCAACGCACATTCGTAATTTCGAGGAATCCGGTCGTTCCATCGTAATCCTGAACCTGCCACATAAACTCAACCATGTTTTTCTTAACTTTGCCAATTTCGACTTTCGTTCCCCAATATTCAACATCATATTGGTACAGCTCATTCCAGTGAATTGTAGCCGTTTGCCATTTATCGGTCGAATATATTGCTGTGCGGTGGTAATTGTTCTCGACATCAATATTGCTCTTCACCTTAAAATAATGGTCTCGGTTTCCACGATACTCATATTGGATTTCATTACAGCTGGACATATCTCTTGCCGATTTGTCCTTGGCCATAAAGACCACCATTTCGATATAGGGGTCATAGTTCAATATTTGGGAACCGTCCAAAGAGTAGTCCAACCTGATTGCATTGGAGGTGCCATTGACTCCCGCATTCGAGACGAAGGACTCTTTCAGAGTTGTTTTACCCGATCCGTCAGGATATGCTTCCCATTCTCCGAGAGAGGACTTCATATCCTTATCGGCAAAATCGTCAATAACCAGCGATTTGCCTACATTGATAGTGACGGGAGTAGCGGCCCAAGCAGATAAGCCAAGGCCAAAAGAAAGACAAATGCCAAGGAATCTGGTATTCATGGTAAACCTCCGATGTTTATAAAGATTAATTTACATCATAAATATCATTACTGTAATAAAAAAGTCATGTTTCAGAATCCAAATTGGAATATATTCGTCATTTTTAAGCAGTTTTCGCAACAAAAACATGACAAAAAACTTACTTTTCAAAAATTGTCATATTATATTTATTAAAGGTTTGCCTTCGGAGAATCCGAAAAGTGCCCAGAAGGAGATGTTATGGATTTGCAAGAATATGTGAATCAGTTTGACTCGATGACTTGTATTATGTCCGTCGAAAAAAAATCCGACGGGACTTACGGCAAGATGCGCATCGAAGTCGGCAACAAGGCATACACGTCAACCTTCGAGCAGAACAACGGCTCCCTCATCGACATGCCCTTCGAGCAAAGGTTCATCCCTGGGCAAGAATACACGCATTACCTGCCCAAGGACTTGAACTTCGAGCATTTCATTTATAGCAGCGCCGTGCTCAAAAAGCCGATGCACGCCTACATCCACCCTGACCGGTTCAACATCTGGTTCAACATCTTTAGTTTGCCGCTCGATTTTGAAGACCCGAACAAATGCTACTGCACGTACACGCAAGAGCTCTCTACAGAAGCGAGCGCAGACCAGCTTGCCACCCTTTCGGCAAAGACAACTTCGACCGTCCTCAAGACCTGCTTCAAGCTCCGCAGCACCAAGAACTTCCTCAAGACGATGGACGAAGTCATCACGGACATCCGTCACATTTGCAAAGCGAATTTCTGCTGCATCATGTTGACGGACTTCAAAAACGACCAATGTTCTTTATTGAGCGAAAGCACCGCCCCCGAAATCGGCCATCACTCGCTTAAAGACTTTTTGAACAACACATTTATCGAAATCGTAAAAACGTGGCTGGACACCATTGCCGGTAGCAACTGCCTTATCATCAAGAGCAAAGAAGACATGGATGAAATCAAACTGCGTAACCCGCGATGGCACGCCTCCATGCAAGAAGCTAGTATAAAAAGCCTTGTGCTGTTCCCGCTCCAGTATAATAACGAAAACATCGGCTTTATCTGGGCGACAAACTTTGATACAAAGAATACGGAGCACATCAAGGAAACGCTTGAACTCACAACGTTCTTTATCGCCTCCGAAATCGCAAACTACCAGCTGCTGCAAAAGCTCGAAATGCTGAGCACCACCGACCTTTTGACAGGTGTCAAGAACCGCAACGCCATGAACAACCGCGTGCTGAAAATTGTAACCGGACGCGAACGCTTGCCAGAGCGTTACGGAATTATCTTTGCCGACCTGAACGGCCTTAAAACGGTAAACGACGACAACGGACACAATGCCGGCGATACGCTCCTGAAAAACGCGGCGAACGCATTGAAATCATCATTCGAAGATTGCGAAATCTATCGAGCAGGTGGCGATGAATTTGTTATTATCGCCATGGACAAGCCCAAAGAAAAAATCGAAGAGCAAATAGAGAATTTACGCAAAAAAGCCTACGGCAAGGATCCCGTCAGCTTTGCTATAGGTTTTTATTACGAACAAAATGGCGGCGACATACGAGCCGCTATGCGCGAAGCAGATACTCGCATGTACCAAGACAAGAAAATGTTCTATGAAATGCACCCTGAAAATAGGAAACGCTAAATGAAGGACTTGCAGAAAATTGTTGATTCAATGGATTCGATTTCCAGCATTCTTTCGGTCGAAAAGCGTGACGATGGCAGTATCGGCACCATCCGCATCGAAGCCGCCAATGCCAAGTACATCCATTCCATGGAAAGAGTCGATGAAAACGGCAAGGTCATCTTTTCTAAAAAATTTGTGCCCGGCAGCAATTACGAACAGAACATGGAAAAAGAGCTGAATTTCGAAAATTTCTGCTACGAATGCGCCATCAAGAAAAAGCCAGTTCATGCCTATATCCGCCCGGAACGCTTTGATTTTTTCATCAACTTGATCATGTTGCCGTTGGATATAGACGACCCCCAAAAAGCGTATTGCACATTTTCTCAAGAGTTTTCAAAAGAAGTCAACCTCGACGAAGTTTCAAACTTGTCTGCTACAACTTCATCAAACGTGCTCAAGACTTGCATCAAATTGCGCAGCGCGAAAGACCTGCAAAAAACAATGGACGAGGTCATCGAAGATCTCCGTGTAATTTGCGATGCAAGCTACTGCTGCATTTTGCTTACCGAATTCGACAAGCACACTTGTTCTGTGTTCAGCGATTCCGTCAAGCCGGGGTCAAACCAACGTTCAATCCGTGAATTTTTAACAGACGATTTTGTCGATTACGCAAGGACATGGTTAAGAATATTGGGCAAAAGCAACTGCCTGATGATCAAAAACCAAGAAGACCTTGAATTTATCAAAAAACAAGATTTAAGTTGGTACAATTCCCTGATGGGTGCTAAAGTCAATAGCCTTGTTTTGCTGCCGCTGGAATACAACAGCCACGTCATAGGGTTTATCTGGGCCACCAATTTCGACACGTCCAAGACGCTGCACATCAGAGAATCGCTAGAGCTTTCCTCGTTCTTTATCGCCTCCGAAATCGCGAACTTCCAGCTCGTTGATCAACTCGAAACGTTGAGCAACATGGACCTTTTGACTTGCGTCAAAAACCGCAATGCGATGAACAACTGGGTCGGCCAAGTTTTGCAAGGCAAGATTTCGTACAAATCTCTTACTACCATTTTTGCCGATTTGAACGGGTTAAAGCCCGTCAACGACAACCAAGGGCACGACGCTGGCGACAAGCTGTTGC
Source organism: uncultured Fibrobacter sp. (assembly GCA_947306305.1). Lineage (GTDB taxonomy): Bacteria > Fibrobacterota > Fibrobacteria > Fibrobacterales > Fibrobacteraceae > Fibrobacter. The sequence goes on along the minus strand of CAMZGI010000082.1, from coordinate 301 downwards.
AAGAGGCCGCCTGGATTTTAAGAGAGACCTTTAGAGACGGCGAGGTTTACCGCGCGGGCGGTGACGAGTTCTTAGTGACCATTCTCGACAGGCCTAAAGAAGACATCGAAAAGAGAATCCAAAAGCTGCACGAAAAATCCGAGATTCCCGGCAACGTTAGTTTTTCAATGGGCTATTACTACGACGATGAAGGCTGCGATATCCGCAAGGCCATGCACGAAGCCGATGCTCGCATGTACGAGGACAAGAAGCAGTTCTACATCAGGCACCCCGAACTGAAAAAGAGATAGATATTAGACGA
>CAMZGI010000081.1 GCA_947306305.1 uncultured Fibrobacter sp. | reverse complement strand
GCGTCATGGCGGACCCGATCCGCCATCTGGATCCTCTCGTCTTTCGTCTCTCGTCTATTTATTATCTTATCACCCATGAACCATTTCTTGTGGAAATTTTGTCTTGCCTTATTTGCCATTGTGGCTTGTGCTTGTTCCGATTCGGATTCGCCGGCAGGAGCCGCAAGCTCCGATGTTCTCGTCGATCAAAGAGACCTGCAAGAATATAAAATCATGGAAATTGGCGGTCGCATTTGGATGGCCGAAAATTTGAACTATTACGAAAAATTGGAAAACCATGTCGTTGACACGCTTCGTGGCAGATCTTGGTGCTATAACGATAGCTCGGCTTATTGCGAAAAGCAGGGGAGGCTTTATGAATGGGATGTCGCGGTGACCGCGTGCCCCGAAGGCTGGGAACTGCCGTCGAAAGCAGATTTCGATAGTTTATTTGCTTCGGTCGGTGGCTTTGCGAACGCGGCGGATTCTCTCATGTCGAAAGGTTTTATTTCGGAAATTCGTGGCGGATATTACTACATGGGCTATTACAATTTCTTTGAAAACTATGCTTATTTTTGGACAAGCGACGAGGTCCGTTCGAACAATGCCCGGAGCGTGATGTTCGAAGAGGGGCGTTCAGGCACTTCTTTCGATGAAACTTACGAGAAATTCGGATTGTCCGTTCGCTGCGTGAAAATGCAATAACTCTTTTATCAATATTTTTACATATAAAGAAAGCCCCGCAAAAATCTGCGGGACTTTGTTTAGTACAATGGAGTCTTCGGTTTATTTTTTAACCATTCGTTTTTGCCAGATGGCAAAAAATCTTAGTACACGAAAAGCATCTCACGATACTTCGGAAGCGGCCAGAGTTCGTCCGGAACGATTTTTTCGAGTGCATCGACAACCAAGCGGAGGTCGATCATACCGTTCAAGATATCTTCGTGCTTGGAGGCGAGAGCCTTTTCCATGACTTCGATTGCAGCCAGGAGCTTCTTGATGCCTTCGCCAAGAGGTTTTGCGTAAGCGTCAAGGGCAGGGAGACCCTGGTTCAATGCCATTTCGTTTGCCTTGAGGGCGCAAGAGTAAGCCTTCACAGCCTGCGGGAGGATGATGTCCTTGGCCATGTCGCGTGCGATTTCGCCTTCGATGTGAATCTTCTTGTGGTAATCTTCCATGTTCACTTCGTAACGAGAATCGAGTTCGCGCTTGTTGAATACGCCGTACTTTTCGAAGAGATCGACGTTTTCTTTCTTGGTGAGTGCCTGGAGAGCTTCCATCGTGGTGCGGATGTTCGGGAGGCCGCGCTTTGCAGCTTCTTCGACCCATTCGTCGGTATAGCCGTTGCCGTTGAAGATAACCTTCTTGTGTTCCTTGACAATCTTCTGCAAGAGCTTCTGGAGTTCTTCGTGGAACTTGTCAGCCGGAACGTTCTGCATTTTGTCTGCAATGATGTCGAATGCTTCTGCCACAATCGTGTTGAGGATAACGTTCGGTTCAGAGCAACTCTGGCTGGAACCCGGTGCACGGAATTCAAACTTGTTGCCGGTGAATGCGAACGGAGAAGTACGGTTACGGTCGGTAGCGTCACGCGGGAGCGGCGGGAGAGTATCGGAACCGAGCTTGAGCGCACCAGCCTGCTTGCTGGACTTCGGGTCGCCCTTTTCGAGCTGATCGATAACGTCGGCAAGCTGGTCGCCGAGGTACATGGAGATGATAGCCGGAGGTGCTTCGTTTGCGCCAAGGCGGTGATCGTTACCGGCACTTGCAACAGCCATGCGGAGCAAGTCAGCGTGAGAATCGACTGCGTAAATCACGGCGCAGAGCGTGGTGAGGAAGATCGCGTTCTGGTGCGGATCCTTACCCGGGTTGAGGAGGTTGGTCTTGCCGTAGTTCACGGACCAGTTGTTGTGCTTACCAGAACCGTTGATGCCTGCGAACGGTTTTTCGTGGAGGAGGCAGACGAGTCCGTGGCGGTCAGCGACCTGACGGAGGACTTCCATAATCTGCATGTTGTGGTCGCAAGCGAGGTTCACTTCTTCGAACATCGGAGCAAGTTCGAACTGAGCCGGAGCGACTTCGTTGTGGCGGGTCTTTGCCGGAATGCCGAGCTTCCAGAGTTCCTTTTCCACGTCGTTCATGAAGTTCAAGATGCGTGCCGGAATGCTACCGAAGTAGTGGTCTTCCATCTGCTGGTGCTTTGCCGGAGCGGCACCGAACAAAGTGCGGCCAGCCTGATAAAGGTCCGGACGCTGGAGGTAGAAGCGTTTGTCAACAAGGAAGTATTCCTGTTCCGCACCGAGCGTAACATTCACCTTCTGCGGGGCGACGCCAAAGAGGCCCATGAGGCGGTCGGCGGATTTCTGCAAAGCCTGGATGGAACGGAGAAGCGGAGTCTTTTTGTCGAGTGCTTCGCCAGTATAGCTACAGAAAGCAGTCGGGATGCAAAGCGTTGCACCGTTGCCATGACGCTTGATAAATGCCGGGGAGGTCGGGTCCCAAGCCGTGTAACCACGAGCTTCGAAAGTAGAACGAAGACCGCCGCTCGGGAAGGACGATGCGTCCGGTTCGCCGACGATCAAGTTCTTGCCGCTGAAAGCCATGATGGCCTTGCCGTTTTCCGGTTCAAGGAAAGAGTCGTGTTTTTCGGCGGTAGAGCCAGTAAGCGGCTGGAACCAATGCGTAAAGTGCGTAGCGCCGCGGTCGATTGCCCACTTTTTCATAGCGTGAGCGACTTCGCCTGCGATGCTCGGGTCGAGCGGTGCGCCATCATCAATCGTTGCGAACAACTTTTTGCAAATTTCTTTCGGGAGGTAGGCGCGCATAGCGTCGGCGTTAAAAACGTCCTCGCCGTAAAAGTCCAAACTTGCGGGTGCGGCAGCCATAACGCCGGTTGCGGGTTCGCTCGCGATTTCTTTGATAGCTTTCATTCTATATTCGTTGCTCATGGCAAACTCCTTATGATTTTTTGTTTTCGCGCCATCATAAGCTAAAAGCGTGCCAAAAAGTGAATTTGCCTACAAAATTGCCGAATTTGCCTCAAAAAAGCAAAAAAGACATGCTTCGCGGCATGCCCGTTTATTGATGTAAAGATTACAAATTTTGGAAAAATACAGGGGAGGTTACAAAAACTGTAAACAGATTGCTGTAAAAGATTCCGTTATTCCGAGCAAAGCGGGGGTTCCATGCGGAGCAAAGTGCTCAAATATTGGCGATTATGCGGAAAAAATCGACAAAAGCGATAAAATATTGGCAATTATTGGGCGTTTTACATTTTGTGACCGATTGATTTTACAGGAACATTTACAGGGACATTTGTAGAAAGATTTAAAGGGGTATTTTCAGTTGTTGGCATCTTTGCACTTTTAAAGTGGTCAAATTCGACCACTTATAAGTCGATTTTTTATTTTGAATTTATAGTGCAAATTTTGTCCATTCTCTCAAATCTTATATATATTACAAAAAGATTACGCTGAACGGTCAGCGTTAAAAAAGCGAGGATTCTATGACGCAACCCATCAATGGTAAATTTGAAATGCCAGAGCTTCCGTATGCTGCTGCGGATTTGGCTCCCGTGCTCAGCCAAGAGACGATTGAGTTCCACTATGGCAAGCATTTGCAGACTTACGTGAACAACTTGAACGCGGCTCTTCCGGGGAGTGCTTTTGAAGGCAAGTCTTTGGAAGAAATTGTAAAGACTGCTGATGGGGGAGTTTTCAATAATGCGGGGCAAATCCTGAATCACGCTTTGTACTTTTTGCAGTTCGCGGCTCCCAAGGAAGGGAACTATCCGACGGAAAAAATTGCGGATGCTTTCGTTCGCGATTTTGGCTCGTTCGAAAAATTCCAGGAAGAATTCCAAGCGAAGGGCGCAGGGCTTTTTGGCTCTGGCTGGGTTTGGCTTTCTGCCGATGCGGATGGCAAGCTCGTGATTACGCAAGAAGGCAATGCACAGAATCCGATTACCAAGGGGCTCACGCCGCTTCTGACATTCGACGTGTGGGAACATGCCTATTATATAGACTATCGCAATCGTCGTCCGGATTACATGAAGGCTCTGTGGAGCATCGTGAACTGGGACGTGGTGAACGCACGTCTTGGATAATGTTTTACACGAGATTCTATTAAAATGGCCGGGCTTGTCCCGGCTTTTTTGCGTTTTGTCAGAATTTGCTTGAAATGGGTATTGCAATCTATTTATATTGTCATCGACTATGAAATTGAATGTGTTTCTTTTGTCCATTGTTCTTATTTTGTCTGGATGCAGTCTTTCCATTATCCATCCGCCTTCTGCGGCGGCATTTATGGAAATGGGCGATGGCGATTTGCAGAAAAATGTAACCCCTTCACTTTCTTATGGAACTCAATATGCTACGGAACGTGCTCCTAAATATGTTCCTTATGGAAATGTGAAAAGTAAATCTCCTCGTATGGATTATCATTACAATGATGATAAGGAAATGCCTCCTCAATTAAGTTTTGATATCCAAAAGCAAATTGGAAACTTTAAAATCGGCTTTGGCATTGACTGGATTGCTCCCTTTTTGCAAGCGGGATTTTTCTCTGATTATTTAGGAGTGATGGGGTGGAGCAATATTTGTTTTTGGCAAATTGAAAAATATGAACACGCTTATTTTCAGTGGGGTGGTGGTATTACAATTATTGAACAATTGCCTTTGTTATCGCGTCGTTTACGCATAGGCTTAACACAGCATATTTCTCGAAATGGACGAGAAGCCTATCTAACCGAAGATGGAGCCTTGTTTATAGGTTCTTCTGCTCCTGTTTTTTATGACGAAATTGGTGCTGGAGCTTACGTTGCTTGGATTGCAGGAAAACGTTTTGGAATGGGGCTGGAGTTCCGTTATGGTAGGGATTTAACCTATAAAATAAGGGAGAACGGTCGTGAATGGCCTATCGACCGATTCACGCTAGCCTTCAATTTCCAATGGTGGTAATGATTTTTCCGACTTGATTTTCATTGTTATACCAAATTGAACCAAGTGTACTCCTCAGCGCGTTTTGATTTACATTTTATGTAAAAATTCAAATTAATCTTTCAAAAATTGTAATTCATTTTCATAGTTTGAAGACTGTTTCGCCTCGCCATCCCGCATAAAATCACCGTCTTTTACATTTTCAACCGCATTTTCACTAATTGACACGCGAATTACAGAACGTGTCGAAAAGTTGGCGCGGATTTTGCATTATGGGTCGCAAAAAATTGTAAGAAAAGGATTTTTATGCAAGCACAAGCTCTTTACGATCCAGCCAATGAACATGACGCCTGCGGTGTCGGCCTTGTCGCCAATATCAATAATGTAGCGTCCCATGAAATTGTCACTCAGGGTATTACCGTTTTAAAACGTCTTCTCCACCGTGGTGCAACGGGTGGCGACCCAGAAACAGGTGATGGTGCTGGTCTTCTCCTTTCGATGCCGGACAAGTTCTTCCGCAAGATTTATAGCGACCTCCCGGAACGTTACGGCGTGGCAATGATTTTTGTCGAAAACACGGTTGCCGCCGATTCTCTTGACGCTCAGATTGAGGAGCTTGCCGCTGCCGAAGGTGCTCCGGTCATCAAGATTCGCGATGTTCCCGTAGATCAGTCTTCTATTGGTCATACGGCTCGCGAAACGCTCCCGCATATTCGCCAGTTCATTTTCGACGGTTCCAAGTTCGAATCGAAGGACGCTTTTGAAATCAAGCTGTTCATTCTCCGCCGCCAGCTCGAAAAGAATGTCAAGAACCTTTACATTTGCTCTTGCAGCTCCAAGTCTATTGTTTATAAGGGTCTTTTGCTCGCAACGCAGATTGAAGGCTTTTACAAGGACTTGAACGACAAGGATTTTGAAAGCGCAATCGCGCTTGTTCACCAGCGTTATTCGACCAACACTTTCCCGACTTGGCCTTTGGCACATCCGTTCCGCTACCTCGCTCACAACGGCGAAATCAACACGCTTCGCGGTAACTTGAACAGCCTCAAGGCTCGTGAACCTTACCTCAAGAGCGACCGCATTGGCGAAGAACTCCAGAAGTGCTTGCCGCTGATTGCCGCTGGCCAGAGCGACTCCGCAAGCCTCGACAACATGTTTGAACTTTTGGTCGCTGCGGGCAGAACGCTTCCGCATGCGATGCTCATGATGATGCCGCAGGCATGGGGTCAGAAGCATTACCTCGGTCGTGACGTGCGTGGCTTCTTTGAATATGAATCCATGTTGATGGAACCGTGGGATGGCCCGGCTGCTGTCGCGTTCTCTGACGGCGTGAACGCTGGTGCAATCCTTGACCGTAACGGTCTCCGTCCGGCACGTTACACTTTATGTAAAAACGGTTTGTTCGTCATGGCTTCCGAAACGGGCGTGCTCGATATCGACGATGACCAGGTCGAAGAAAAGGGCCGCCTCAAACCGGGTGAAATAATTTACCTCGACATCGAAAATCACCGCATCTTGAAGAACGCCGAAATGAAGGCTCTTGTGGCCCGTAGCAAGCCTTACCGCCGCTGGGTTGCCGAAAACAAGATGAGCGTTCGCGGTTTGTTCAGCGAAATCAATCCGTCTGATGTTCCTGCTGATTTGCTCATCCAGCAGAAGCGTTTTGGCTACTCTGCCGAAGACTTGAGCGTGATTTTGCAGCCGATGGCAAAGACGGGTGCAGAACCGCTCGGTTCCATGGGTAACGATGCCGCTCTCGCAGTCCTTTCGGATAAGCCGCAGCCGCTCTTCAACTACTTTAAGCAGTTGTTCGCCCAGGTGACGAACCCGCCGATCGACCCGATTCGTGAAGAGCTCGTGATGAGCCTTACGACTTACATCGGCAACCACGGCAACATTCTTGAAGAAACGCCGGAACAGGCCCACTTGATCAAGATTCCGCGTCCGGTCGTGACCGAAGACGAAATCCGCCGCTTTGAAAACATCGGTGACAAGAGCTTTAAGGCTAAAGTGCTCAAGATGCAGTTCCCGATTGGCGGTAACGGCGATGTCCTCGAAGAAGCTTTGCAGAAGCTCGCTGGCGACGCTGTCCGTGCCGTGCAGGATGGTTTCAACATCATCGTACTTTCGGATAAGAATGTCGATTGGGGCTATGTGCCGATGCCGTCGCTCCTCGCTACCGCTTGCGTGAACCGCACGTTGGTCGAAGCGGGTGTCCGTCCTGAAATCGGCTTGATTGTGCAGTCTGGCGAAGTCCGCGAAGTCATGCACTTTGCCCTCTTGCTTGGCTATGGTGCTACGGTCATTAACCCGTACCTCGCTCTCGAAAGCATTTCGAACATGTGCCACACGGGCGAACTCGACGTGGATACAGTTACGGCTGCAGCAAACTACATCAAGGCTGTCGATAAGGGCCTCCTCAAGATTATGTCCAAGATGGGCATTTCGACGCTCCGCAGCTACCGCAGTGCTCAGATTTTCGAAGCTGTCGGTCTCAACCGCGAATTTATCGACAAGTATCTCCCGGGAACGGCGAGCCGCATCGAAGGTATCGGTCTTGCAGAAATCGCTAAAGAAGTTGACGAACGTTGCCACATCGCACTTGCCGATGCAAGCAGCGTGCTCAAGGAAGGTGGACAGTATCGCTACCGCAAGGAAGGCGAACGCCACTTGTGGACTCCGCAGTCTCTCGGTGCATTCCGTCAGGCAGTGCAGATGGGCGACTACGAAAAGTTCAAAGTTTATTCGAAGTTGATTGACGACCAGTCCGAACGTCTCGCAACGCTCCGCGGTCTCTTCAAGTTCAAGGAAACGACTCCGATTGATATTTCGGAAGTCGAATCTCGCGAAAGCATCGTCAAGCACTTTGTCGCAGGCGCTATGAGCCTTGGTTCTTTGAGCCCGGAAGCTCACGAATGCATCGCTATCGCTATGAACAGCGTCGGTGCTATGAGCAACTGCGGTGAAGGTGGTGAAGACCCTGACCGCAACACTCCGGGGCCGAATGGTGAAATCCGCAGCTCCGCCATCCGCCAGATTGCTTCTGGTCGTTTCGGTGTCACGATTGACTATCTCCGTCATGCCAAGGATTTGCAGATCAAGATGGCTCAGGGTGCAAAGCCCGGTGAAGGTGGCCAGCTGCCTGCTCGCAAGGTCAACGAATTTGTGGCTCGCGTGCGTCACTCCATCCCGAACGTCTCGCTTATTTCTCCGCCGCCGCATCACGATATTTACTCCATCGAAGACTTGGCACAGCTCATTTACGACTTGCACAATTCCAACCCGAAGGCTCGTGTTTCTGTGAAGCTCGTGTCCGAAGTCGGTGTGGGTACGATTGCAGCCGGTGTTGCAAAGGCTCATGCAAACGTTGTCTTGATTTCTGGTCACGATGGCGGTACGGGTGCATCTCCGCTCACGTCTATCAAGCATGCCGGTTTGCCGTGGGAACTCGGTATTGCCGAAGCCGAACAGACTCTTGTTTTGAACAACCTCCGCAACCGCGTCAAGCTCCAGGTCGATGGCCAGCTCAAGACCGGTCGTGACGTTGTGATTGGCGCTCTCCTTGGTGCCGAAGAATTCGGCTTTGCCACGAACTTGCTCGTTTCGCTCGGCTGCATTATGGACCGCCGCTGCCATACGAACCAGTGCCCGATGGGCCTTGCCACGCAGGATTCTGAACTCCGCAAGCACTTCAAGGGCAAGCCGGAATACGTCAAGAACTTCCTCTTCTTCATTGCAGACGAAGTCCGTGAAATTCTCGCAAGCCTTGGCCTCAAGAGCCTCCACGAAGCATGCGGCCGTAGCGACTTGCTCGACGTGAACCACGCTATCGAATTCTACAAAGCCAAGAATCTCGACTTTAGCAAGGTCTTCCAGACTGTGGAAGGTTGCAAGTCCTTCGACGAAAATTACGTGCCCGAAGAACTCGTCAACTTCGACCGCCGCGAAATTCTCCCGTTCGTTCAGGATTCCTTCAAGTCCGGCAAGCCGGTGGAACTTTGCGCCATGATCCACAATACCGACCGCACGGTGGGTACCGAAACTTCTGGCTACGTGGATGACTTCTACGGTGCAAAGGGCCTCCCCGAAGATACGATCAAGATTCACTTGCAGGGTGTCGCTGGTCAGAGCTTCGGCGCATTCCTTGCTCCGGGTGTAACGCTCGACCTCGAAGGCGAAGTCAATGACTTTATGGCCAAGGGCTTGAGCGGTGGTAAGATTATTGTTCGTCCGCCGCACAATGCAACGTTCAAGGCCGAAGACAACGTTATCGCCGGTAACGTCATTGGTTACGGTGGCACGAGCGGTAAGGTGTTCATCAACGGTCTTGCTGGCGAACGCTTTGGTATCCGCAACTCCGGTATGCTCCTCGTCTCGGAAGGTGTGGGCGATCATGGTTGCGAATACATGACGGGCGGACGCGTGGTTGTGCTCGGTCGCGTGGGCGTGAACTTCGCCGCCGGTATGACGGGTGGTCTTGCTTACGTCTATGACGAAACGGGTCACTTTGACTTGAGCTGCAA
>CAMZGI010000080.1 GCA_947306305.1 uncultured Fibrobacter sp. | reverse complement strand
CTTCGTGAACCGTCGCATGCGTAAAGTTGATGTGCTGCTGCAAATAGCCAATCGTGTAACCCTTGGGAATGTCGATGTTGCCGCCATCGAGGCATTCCTGACCGAGAATCATCTTGAAAAGAGTCGATTTACCGCAACCGTTGCGTCCGACAAGTCCGACGCGTTCATGGTCGGCAACAAGCATGCTAGCGTTGTCCAAAAGGACCTGCATGCCAAAAGATTTAGAAACGTTCTGAATTTGAATCACAGCACAAAGATAGATTTTTTAGTAAACAGTGGTTAGTGGTTGGTGGTTAGCAATTAAGCGGTCTTGACATAATAATTGAAGGAACGAAGAAAGCATTGTCATGCCCCACTTGATGGGGTATCTCTTTGCAACATTTTGTAGATAAAAATCGAACACAGCGGCATCTCCGCTCCTAACTCTATATCATTCAACAAGATAATTTTCAACATCTATAAACCATGCTTGTTGATAAGTTGTTAAAATAAAAAAAGAACACCCCGGAATAAATCCGGGGTGACAAAATCATCCAAGATGATAGTGCTATGCCCTATCTTTCCCCTTTGCGGCGGATACCCATCGTAAAGGTATCGTCTTCCTTGCCCACCAAGTCCGCATCCGAGAAAATCTTGAACTTGAGCTTAGTGATATACACGCCCGTGCCTACAAAACGCCCATCCTTGCTGCGAGCGTCCCACATCAAGAACACGTTGCCCGGATTTTCAACGCAATCCGTCCCAAAGATATTCTTGTCATTGCATGCGACAACGCCACTCTGCGAATTGACAAACTGTCCCAGATTCGAGAAGTATTGCACTTCCCACCTGATTTGCACCTTCGAGAGCACAGCGTCTCTACTTTCACCAGAACTCAGCAACAGCGACTTTCCGACTTCGCTCAAGTCAAACTTGATAAGCTCGCCGGGGAGCCCTCTTTCGGCAATGATATCTTCAATCTTCTTCGACACTTCAACACGCACAGGAGCGACATCGCCTCCATGTTGCCATTTGTCTGGAGTCCACGTTGCAGGGTCAAGCGACACAACGCCAGGTCTTTCGATGCCCACGCGCTGTTCGCCTTCAATGCGCCGCCATGGATTGTTCACATGCGGCACATTCCCATTCAAGTCAGGCAACACGCCCGGAATCAAACGCACCATAAAGCCCACGTCCGGCAAAACCGTATTTTCGTTCTTTTGGAAGAACACGTCGTAGTAATTGCTATTCTTTGTCGGGGTAACCGATGCTACCTTCAAGAGCGACGGATTTACAGGTTCGCCCGCCTTGTCCTTAAATTCAAGGAACTGTACGCCGTTAATCTCGCTTATCTGAGTCGCTTCGCTAATATACACCGTCAATTTGTTTACGGTTTCCGACACCGGCTTTACAATCGGCCTTTCTTCAAGAATCGCCCCGATGCGGTCTTCAATCGCAAGCCCATCCAAGCTGAGCTGCGTCATTTGATTCGTTTGCTTGTCCATGTAAGTGTAATGGTATCTGAACGACCCCTGATAAACATCCTTCGCATCACCTGTAAATACTTTGTCCAACAAGCTATCGGCATGAATCGCCAGCTTCTGATCGTTTTCCTTTAGCAGCGAGACATTTTCTACAGTCGCAACCGTGTGCCAGTCTTCGCTACCAAACGCCCACGCCACCGTATCCGGGATTGTTTCGCCAAACGGTTTGTTGAACTCCACCGAAATACTGTCGAGCACGCCATCGCCATTGCGGTCAAACGCTTCGCCACGGTTTGCAAACGGGACAGGCGGTTCCTTGAAGTGAATCATCTTCCAAGAAATCACGTTCGCAACGCTCTCGCCCGATATTTCAAAGCTAGCATCCGTCACCGAAGAATCGCCCACCACGTAGAACTTGATGACACCCGTAGAGTCCGTAATTAACTTGTTCACCCTCTGCTTTTTCTCGTCCAAAAAACTAATCGGGAACGAGGTCTTCAAATCCAAAACAGCGTAGCAGTCCTTGCAAAGACTAGCCATATAGAACACGCCCACCTGCAAAGGCACCGTATCGGGGTAAGCCACATGCGTCAAAAGCGTATCGTTCGAGCTTCCGTCAAGCTTAAGCCCACGCAAGCTCACGCCCGTCGGGTCAAACGCCTTGACAGAATCCACGCCGCTAAACACGTCGATAAACGAAATATCGGGGAGCGGGTACGCAGGCACCGAGAAAAACACTTCGCTAGATTGAGTCGGGTCGCTCGCCAACGAGAACTGCAACATGTAAGAGCCCGGAGTCAAAGAGCGGTTCCTCACAATCGCCACCGTATCAATCACAAATCCAGCCATGTTCTCTGCAATTTCAATACCCGCAATCGTTCCCGGCAAAAGCTCCATGCCCGTCGATGGAATCCTCGCATCATCGCCATACAAAACAAACGAAGACTGAGCAAGCGTCGTATCAATCTTAGATGTGCTAGACACGTCGCAGCTAATAGACTCGTCCATCAACAACTGCAAAATGGTGTACTTAATCGTTCCATCCGTTGTCGGCTCTTCCACCGGGTAATACGTCTTTTGCGTCTGCAAGTTAATCGAGGTTCGCATCTTAAAGTTAGAGCCCGTCGCATTGCGTTCCGAGAAGAAGATATGGAACGGATATTCACGGCCTTCAATCAGTTTCAACGACGGATCGTTTTTGCCAATCGTATCCAGATTCACGGCACCTTCCTCAGGATTATGGCATCCACCGATATCCACGACAAGACGGTTGTTGATATAGACCCACACGTCATCGTCCCCACGGAATTCAAAATACTGCCCCTTCACATACTTGAACTGAGCCGAAACCTTCATAGCAAAGCTGTAGTTGTGGCGGCAACCGCTCACATTCCAGTCAAACTTCGGATTACGAACAGTCTTTGCCGAATCAAGATATTCCAAATCGTCAATCGGGTAAAATCCCGGATTGATGGAATCGTTGCAATCGCTCAACTCGTTCGTAAAGTCAGCCTGCCAAAAACCTTCATCGTCCAAAGACAAGCTAATGTCGCGGCAAACGCCGTTCTTATACGACGTGCCCTTCGAATCTTGCGCAACGACTTGCGGAACAAACCACTTTTCAATTTCACGGGCGGCAGTGCACAAATGCCACGGATATTCCGAAGAATCCTTGCGAGCGGGGAGTCCATTCACAAGCGTATCCTGCACCATGCCTTCCACACGCCCCGTACAAGCTTTCAACGAATCCATTTCACCATTCTGGTTAAGCCCATACATCGACGTGTAAGGGTTGCCATAAACAATGTTTCCAAAATCGACATCCACGCTATCATGGTAACTTTCGCCAGCCCAATCGACCACCAATGCCGAAATCTTGAGCGAGGGGCAAATACCCAAAATGCCCGGATAATTCGTCGTGTCGCTAGGCATGTAGCTGCGTTTCGGATTCGGGTAAACCCAGACCGTATCGTGCAAAGCCATCAAGGAATCAAGCGAAATCAACGAATCCAAGTTTTCATATTCAGGCACAGTTCCCTTGCCGCCATAGCGTTCCATGCCAAAGCTCTGCTTAAAGTAAACTCTCCAGTCATCCGTATGCTTATAAACCGTTCCCGTGTACCAGCCGCACGTATCGGTAAGCGGCCCCATCTTGATAATGTCACCCGTCGATTCGATAATCATCGAAGGAGACTGGTTTTCCCACGGGCTCTTCAAGCGAACCACCTTCGGTTCAGGCGGATAAAACACAATGTCGAACGTCCCCAGCGAAGTCGTCGTATAAAGCCATGCTTCGTAAATGCCAGCCGGGAAAAATTCATTTGCTCGCGGACGAGACCGATCTTCAAAATAGTAATGAGGCGGCCAATCGTTCTTGCCACGCATAATTTGCACAAACGTCATCGAAGAATTCCACTGTGCAGAACCCACGACAGAATCCGAGAAATCAATATGACGCCAGTACTTGTATTCGCCTTCGGCACTCAACCCTGTCGGCTCGTTCAAAATGTTGTTGTCAATCTTGAGGTAGAACGTGCTATCGCGATACGTCGAATTTGTACGCCACGGGTGGTAAATATGCAATCTGCGAGTCGGGTCAAAGCATTCGCCCACCGTCCCCATTTCAAGCGAAACCTTGGGGAAATCCACTGTTCCATCCACAAAAAGCGTATCCTGCGAATTAATGGAAGCCGCAAAGTCAACGACTGAATCGCGAACAGCAGGCACCGCATACCACGGGGCTTTGTAACGCACAAAATAACCCGTCAAAAGCGGATTAGCAGCTACCATCGCCGGGGTCAACGCGCCATAAAACCAGCCGCACTTGTCCTTGTCGCCCTCTTTAAAACGCATCAGCACGGAATCCGAGCCAAACACCAGCTGCGGCAAAACCTTGTTGCCCCACGGGCTCTTGAACCACACAATCTTTGAACCCGGAGCCATGAACGACTTGGTATAAGTCTTGCTCGTCGCATCGGTATAAAGCCAAATTTCCGTTTCCGAGCCAAAGAAAGATGTAATCTTCGTCTTTCCGCCCTGAGTCCACGAAACGCAATTATTGTTATTGTAGTTGTTGTCGTTGGTATTTGGGCAAGCCTTGAATTCAAAATCCTGCCAATCTTGGAAATCCGCGATGGTCTTCCCCGTCCACGTATAAACGTACCAATCGTCGCCCTCGCTCGTCATCATTGTGCGAGACATGGCTCCAAAACCCGGATTGTAATCCGTCACGCCGCCCACAATATGCGGCGTATAGTCCGAAGCCGTAGCATCGCTACGGAACGGCGACTGCAAATGTATTGTTAAATCCGCCCATGCCGAAACAGTTAGCAGCAACGAAGCGACAATACCCAAACAACTGTGTTTCATTCAACACACCTCTTTTGTTCCCACACTTCTGTCTAAAGATATAAACAATTCCACGAATTACAAACTTCATAATGAAAAAAAAGCAAAAAGACCTGCCCAAAGGACAGGTCCAAAAGCTATTCGTCTAAGAATTACTTGACAATCCTTGTGCCGGGCTCGTAAGTGTCGTCACGACGGATACCGAACGTGAACGTTTCCTCGCCCTTGCCCATGACTTCCGTATCCGAGAATATCTTGAACTTGAACTTGGCGATATACACGCCCGTTCCCACGATACGTCCCTTGTCGCTCATCGCATCCCACATGAAGAACATGTTGCCTGCATTCTGGATGCAATCCGTTCCAAAGATAGACTTGTCGCTGCAAGAGAACTCGCCCTGAATCCAGTTCACATATTGACCAAGGCTAGAGAAGAATTCAATATCCCAGCTTACGCGAACCTTGCTCAAAAGTACATCTCTAGACACGCTCTTGTCGCCGCCAAGCAGCACGGTCGTCGCATAATCGTCCAGCTGGAACTTGACCAATACGCCCGGCAAGCCTTTTTCTTCAATGATTTCCTTAATCGTCAAATTGTCTTCGACTCGCACCGGTGCGACATCCTTATCGCCGCCAACCCACGGATGTTCATCGTTAAACATATCCGGGCTCACCGTCACGACCTTCGGGCGTTCCGTTTCGAGCGGCTGTTCGCCTTCGATTCTACGCCAGGGGTTGTTCTTGTGCGGCGTATTGCCACTCAAGTCAGGCAGCACTCCCGGAACAAGGCGAATCTTGAAGCCGACTTCCGGCACAATAAGGGTAGTCGATTTCTGGAACAGCAAGTCAAAGTAATCGCTTTCGCCAATCGGTTCGAATGCATACACATGGTACAGCGACGGGTCGACCACATTATCGTTCTTGTCCTTAAGTTCGATAAAGCGGACAGAAGCAAGATCCCTAGAAACGCAGCCTTCCGAAAGCTTGATTGTCACCTTGACCGCCTTTTCCGAAGGAATCTTGAGCATCGGCTTTTCGAGGATAATCGGGCCAATCTTGTCTTGAATCTTGGTAAAGAGAAGATCCGATTCCTGAGACGAACCCGTAACCTCGTCAAAGTAAATGTAACGGTAGCGGAAGCCTCCTTCAAGAACGGTCTCCGGAGCTCCAGTCAAAACATACTTCAACAAGCTATCACCCTTGATGACGACCGTCGAATCGTTTTTAATCATCTTGGAAATTTCTTCCAGCGAACCGAATTCATGCCAATCCGTGCTGCCAAAGTTCCATGCCAAGGTATCCAAGTCATGATCGACAAACGTATTGAATTCAAACGGGACGTAAATGCTGTCAGGAACGCCATCGCCATTGCGGTCGTAAATGCTGCCCGGTCTTGCCAGCGGCACTTCAGGATCCTTGAAGTTGATGTTATCCCACTTGAGCTGGTTCTTGACTCCGCTAATGCCTATGACTGCAAACGAAGCACCGGTAACAGCGCCTTCGCCCACCACATAGAAGCGAGCCCTGCCCGTTTCGTCCGTACCAATCGTATTGACTTGCTGTTCCTGTTCGTTATAGAACGTCACGCGACCGTCGGACGGTCTCAAGTCCAAAAGAACATTGCAGTTCGTGCAAATTTCGCCCATGTAGGTCACCATGATTTCCAAGTACGTCACTTCGGGGTAGCGTACATGAGTCATCAAAGTATCGTTAATTCCCTTCTGAATCGTTTCGCCGCGAAGCGTCTTGTTGGTCGGGTCAAATGCGACAAGCTTGCCATCCTTTTGGTTGAACACATCGACAAATGCGATTTCGGGCAATTCATAGTCTGGAACCACAAATTCATAAGCGTCGTTCAAGCCCATATCGCTTTCGAGATAGTAATACAGCACATAAGTTCCCGGAGCGAGAGTCTTCTGACGCTTGATTTCATTAATATCGATTTCAAAACTAGACTTGTCTTCCTTGATAAGGATGCCGCCATAGTTAAAGCCCACCTTGAGTTCGGTCGCTTCCGAGAGGTTTCCGCCATCGAGGTAGAATATGGACGGAGCATCAGTCGTATCGGCCACGCTCTTAGCGCGCGGGTCGCAGCTAATGGCTTGAGCGTCGGTCTTCAACTTAAGGACACCTAGAATCTTGTTCGGCTCAGTTTCAGCAACGGTCGGCAAATAAGTGCTCTGCTTCTGCAAGTTGATGGTCGTACGCATCTTGAAGTTAGAGCCCGACTGCTGACGTTCCGCATAGAAGATATGGAACGGATATTCGCGACCTTCAATCAGCTTGAGCGACGGATCGTTCTGGCCAATCGTGTCGAGGTCCACAGCGCCTTCCACCTTATCATGAATACCGCCAATATCTACGACAAGGTGGTTATTAATAAACACCCACACATCGTCGTCGCCACGGAATTCAAAATACTGTCCCTTCACGTACTTGAAGCTAGCAGAAACCGCCATCGAGAAGCCGTAATTGTGCTTGCAAGTGACATTGCCCCAACCGGCAACATCCCAGTCGAACTTCGGATTCTTGATAGTCTTTGCAGAATCGAGGTATTCAAAGTCGTCCAAGAAGAAGAACCCTGGGCTTACCGGGTCATTGCAGTTGCCCGATTCGTTCGTGTAATCCGCATACCAGAAGCCTTCTTCGTCAAGCTTCAGAGGAATATCCTTACAGCGGGCATTCGTAAGAGAGTCGCCCGTCGCCGGATCGATGGCGAGGAACTGCGGGATAAACCACTTATCAATTTCATGGCCGGCAGCGCACTTGTTCCACGGGAACTTCGTGGAATCTACACGAGCCGGAAGCCCATTGACGAGCGTTTGCTGGACCATTCCCGTAATTTTTTCACCCGTATTGCAAGAGCGGTATTCGCCAGCCTGCGTGTACTTATTGCCGCCGTGCGTGTTACCAAAGTCGATATCAATGCTATCAGGATAGCTTTCGCCAGCCCAGTCCAAAAGCACCGCAGGGATATTCATGCTCGGGCATTCGCCAAGACGGCCTTCCGGGTATTTCGAAGAAGCTTCCGGGCGGCTATAGCTCTTATTCTTGTCGGACGGATAGACATAAGCCGTATCATGAGTCGAAAGCAAAGAATCAAGATGGATAGGATATTCAACGTTGCTTCCTTCTTTGACAACGCCTTCCATCGCATACTTTTCAAAACCGAAGCTCTGCTTAAAATAAATCTTCCAATTAGAAACATGCTTGTAATAAACGCCTTCGAACCATCCGCACCGTTCATTCGAGAAGGTGGACATTCTCACGACTTCGTTGCTTTCATCAATGACAAACGAGGTCGGCATGTTCTTCCAAGGGCTCAACAGACGCACAACCTTGCGTTCGAGCGGAGCGTACGAGAAATCAATATGTTCCATCGTGGAGCTTGTAAAGAACCAAGCTTCGTAAACACCTGGCGGGAAAAGGTCGCCTGCGAGAGGACGATTCTTTTCGCTGAAATAACGGATTTTAGTACCTTCCCTAAAGCTACGCGTAATCTGCACCTTGGCGGTTTCAGAATTCCATGATGCAGAAGAAACGAGGGAATCGGGGAAAGTCACAGAAAGCCAGTACTTGTAGCCCGTGTCAAAAGCAAGTCCCTTTGCGGAATCACGCCAAACGCCACCGTCGATGCTCAAATAAACCGTGCTGTCTTTATAAACACTGTTGTTGCGCCACGGATTAAGGACATGCAAAGTACGGCTCTTATCGAAGCATTGCCCAACCGTCCCCATTTTATTGCCCACCGTAGGAGTAGCTACCGTACCATCGACATAGACAGTATCTTTCCTCGTCAAATAGTTGCTCAAGTCGAGAATCTGCTTTCTATCTTCGGGAATCGCAACCCACGGAGCCATGTAACGAGTAAAATACGCCGTATAAAGAACACGATTTTGCAGAAGTTCAGGAGAAAGAGCTCCATAGAACCAGCCGCACTTTTCGGGATCATCGCTAAAATGCATCAAGATGGTGTCTTGCTCAAAAATCATCTGCGGCAAGACCTTGTTGCCCCACGGGCTCTTGAACCAGACAATCTTTGCCCCCGGAGCTGCAAAAGACTTCGCATAAGTCCCCGCCGTAGCGTCGGTATAAATCCAGACTTCTTTGCTCCCGTCGAACAAATCGCGGACATTATAAGTAAGGCCTGTGCCAAAATCTTCGCAAGTGGCGGCACTAGCCGCAGCAGCAGGGCAACCCTTAACCGTAAACGTATCCGAAACCTTATAATCAGAAAGCGACTTTTTCAACGTAATTGAATACAAGCCGTCACTCTCAGCCTTCATGGCTGTAGTGGAAGTCGCCGCAACATCAGGGGCACCTGAATTGAGAACAAGATGTGGAACTGAACCCGCAGCAAAAGGTGACTGCAGGTGAACAGTCAAGTCAGCCAATGCAGAAGAAGCACAGGCACCAATAACACAGAAAGCTAAACATAGGTGTCTCATAAAACACTCACCCTTTAAGTTATTCCACACCCATAATCGTAAATATATCACTTTATTGTAAAAAAAAGCAAAAATATTAAAAAAAAATGGATATTCCCTAAAAAAAATTATATAGGAAAAATTTTTTTGAAAAAACAGCTCCAAAAGTGCCCCCGAAGAGGGTGAACAAAGTATCATAATGACATGTTAGGTGCAAAAATAGGGATAAAGTAAGGTAGAGGAGAGTGCGGCGGGTGCGAGTT
>CAMZGI010000079.1 GCA_947306305.1 uncultured Fibrobacter sp. | reverse complement strand
GCCATAAAAACTCCTGGATTAGTTCAGAGTTAAATATAAACAAAATATGCAACTTTTGACAAACTTGCCATTGCCGAAATCGCCGTGCATGCAGTCACCCTGGAGGGAGTGATAGAACAATTGTAGCTCTTTCCATATTCGAGAAAAAGAAATATATTGTTGTTTGACAACCCCGCCATCGAGGACGCGCTCAGGCGAATCGAATGCGGAACCGTAAGCGAAGAACTCTTAATCAGGCAGGCGAATATGACTGACTACATCAATGTGTGCCGTGCGGCAGTCGCCGAAAGCTATGACGACGGATTCGAAAAGGGTGAAGCGAAAGGCATTGAAAAAGGTTCTGACAAACGCAATGTTGAAATGGCTCTCGACATGCTTGCCGACAACAAGCCTATAGAGGAAATCGTCAAGTACTCGCACCTTTCTATGGAAAAAGTTCTTGAATTGCGTGATTCGCAAGCGAATTACACTTCCAAGTAATACATTGTCGCATGTATAGCGGCATGGAAAATAAAAATACTGCTATTCACAAGTCCCTTGAGGACTGTCTTGTCAAGCCGGGCGAGCAAAGTCCGTATGCAAATCTGTTGATTGATCTCGCGTTCAAGAAGGCGTTCGACCCCGACAAGCCCGTCAGCCGCGAAAACCTTGTGAATTTGTTGAATGACTTGTTGGCTCCGCAACTCAAGCGTCCCATCAAGAGCGTGAAAACTCGCAATGTCGCGAAAAACTTGAGCGGCAGTAAAGAATCACGTACTGCAATTTTCGACTTGCATTGCGAAGACGATGCTGGCAATTTGATTGAAATCGAAGTTCAGATTCGTCGATTGAAAAACTTCTCGAAGAGGCTTGCATTTTATGCCAGCGAAATGGTTGCGAACCAAGCCGAAATCGGCACGGGATGGAAGTTTAATGTCAAGCCGACTTATGTTGTTGCGATTACGCAAAAAAGGGTTTTTAGGGACAAACGCATTATCCATCGAGCGACAACTGTTGATTTGGAAACAGGAAAACAGTTTGTAGACTCTTATAATTGGACGGTTATAGAGCTTTCAAAAGTTCCCTTCTTTATCGAAAAGAATTCAGACAGTTCGAGCAAGTGGCTGTTTTTCTTCCGCTATTTGCACAGGTTGCGGAAACTTCCAGAAGCACTTTCTGAGAAAAAGTTCAAGCAGTTGACGGAGTGCTCCAAAGTATCTAAGTTTACAAAAGAAGAATTCGAGGCTTACCAGAAAGTGTATCACAAAGAATGGGATCATAACGCCATGGTTGATGGCATATTTGAGGACTTCGCAACTGAAATCAACGCGAAGATAGCCGAGAATGTGTCTAAAAGCGTTTCTGAAAATACTCGTGAAATCGCCAAGAAGCTTAAAGCTAGAAATAGACCCGTAGAAGAAATCATCGAAGATACAGGTCTTACCAAAGAAGAAATTGAAGCTTTGTAGCTAAAAAATCCTTCTTTACTTTTCTTCCATCGTTTCGATTTGCTTCGTGAGTTCGCTGGCAAGCTGGGAATCTTCGTTGTAAATGGCGCTGATGCGCTTGCAGCTGAGTTCGAGCAAATTGCGGGCTTCGATGGAGTCGCTTTGCTTGCGGAGTTCCCTTAAAGCCTTGTCGATTCTTTGAACGTCCTTCTGGTCGGGGTATCCCTTCATGAAGGTGTAGAAGAGCTGAATTTGCGTGTCGTACTCGCTGTCCGATTCGCAGGCGAGCAAGAACGGGATGACACGCACGTTGAGGAGCTTCGAAAGGTCGCCCATGAACGTGTTGAGCGTGAGTCCCTTTGGGAAGAGTTCTTCTGTGTCGTTCTGAATATCTTCGGTATCGACGAAATCGCCTTCTTCGAACTGCGAGAGCATTTCGTTGAGCATTTCCATTTCGTTGCGTTTAACTTGTTCGCGATACTTTGCTTGGTAATAGATGGGGAGCGTCGTGAGGCAGTAATGCGCCTGGTTTGCGCCGATGAATTCGCCGATGTAATAGATGTCGGCTTCTTCTTTGAGGATGTCCTCTTCGTTGCTGAAGTTCCCTATGCGGGCGGGTATGGGGATGACTTCCATGTTCGAAAGTTCGTGGAGCCGTTCGCGCATGGCTTCGACGTTCACGTTTTCGGGGAGTTCCACGCCGTTTTCTTCCATCGTCTTGAGGAAGTTGTTGAATTTCGCATCGACAACGCGGTTCATTTCCCGTTTGCTTGGTCTGTCATTGAATTGCCGAAAATCGCCTTCCAACGTCAAAAGTCCGTTTTTGATCATGTCGTCAAACGGAGTTTCGCTGGGTTCAGCATCTGGGGAGGGGAGGATTCTCGCGTAGGCGATCATTCTCCCGCACAGTTTATCGTCAGTTCCTTTTTTTTGTTCTATTCCAAGCATGCTTTAAAATTAACAAATTCTAATGGACTTGGACAATTTTTTGTTTGCTATTTCCTTGTGATGCGCTCCGAACAATGTAGATTCCGCGGGGGAGCGTGGCTAAGTTTGGTGCCTCTTTGGATTGGCGGACGAGTTTTCCGTTGGTGTCGTAGATGCGGTATTCGTTATCGGTCGTGCCTGTGCGTGAAAGTCTCGGCAATGCAACGGAGGAATCTTTTGGCTTTTCGACGTTCTTTTCGATGAGTTCAATTTGGTCGAGGTTGGGGCCGTCGTTTCCGTCAACGGTGGCGAATGTGATATAGCCCGTGCCTTGGGGGAGCGTGATGGTCGTGGTGTCGGTTGCCCAAGTTGTCCATTTGTCTGTTGCCGCGAATGAGCGCGTTTCGGCTCCCTTGCATCCGTCAATTCCAGCGGTGCATTTTCCGGGGGCTGCGATGGCGAGGTCGCGAGCTTTTCCGCTGCCGTTGGAATAGGTCAATATCATCGTGTAGTCGCCGGGGTATTCTGCGTAGATGGGAACTAGGACGGCCGAGTGTCCTGTGCCAAAGTTGATGTATCCTGTGCCTGCAAATCCTGCGTTCGTGCTTTCAATAATCGCATTATCGACAATGCCGGATTCCGCTTGGAATGTGGTTGTTCCTTTGGCTTCAAAGGTGGCGCCAATGTCGATGTCTTTGGTCATCGTGGTTTTCCATGTGTTGCTTGTGCCGGCTGCAGCCGCGTCTTTGCCTGTCCAGCCTGCAAATTTCCAGCCTGTGGCAGGTTCTGCGGCAATAGTGACTGCGGTGCCTTCCGCGATTTTTTCGCGGTTTGGCGAGATGCTGACTGTGCCGCCGATAGACTGCGTGAGCGTAGCATTGTAATAAGTGACGTTTGCTTCGAGGATTGTTACTTCGTTCGATGCTGCTCCGAGTCCGCCCATGGAGTTTGCTGCACGGACGGTGACTTTAGAGCCTGCGGCTATTCTTCCAACGTCGATGGAATTTGTGGTGGTGTTGCCGTGGTACTTGCCGTTAACAAAGACTGCCCAGCAGATGGCGTTTTCGTCATCGTTCCATACAACATTTGCTCCTTCTTGCGAAATCTTTGGGGCTGCAACTTGTGCCGTGAGTTTGTTCGGTGCCCATTTGTCCGAACCGCCGAGGACGTTTGCGAGGGTGTATTTTGCAGCGTCGTTAGCGTCCCAGACTGTTTTGAGAGTCGCCGTAGAACCGTCTTTGCTTCCGTCAAAGAAAGTTTTTCGTCTGCTGGTGTTAACGGGGTTTCCGTTGCCATCGACGCTGTTGTATTCGCCATAAACTTCGGGGGCCGAATTCATGTTTTTGTACCAGCCGTCGGCGTGGGGCTGTGCTATCATTTTGGTGTTCAAAAAGACGACTTTGGCATGCCCCCATGAACGTCCTAAATAAAATGTGCCGTTGAAACTGTTGTTCGAAACGGTAATGGTCGTGTTGTTAAAAACGTACCCCCAATCTCCGGGATTTTGCGATGCGGTGATGTAGCCGCCGTTTCGTGTCATCACGAGTTTGGTTCCTTCAAAGAATACGTCGCCGCCGCCACAGATAAAGTCAACGGTTCCGTCGATTTCGCCGCCTTCCCAATAGGCGCGACCTTTCTTGGTGTAGTAGGTGTCTTGGCCGCTCAAAAGTCGAACGTTTTTGTAAATAAACTTGTCGCCTTCGTTTTGCTGCAACGCCACTTGGCGTGCCGCGCTAGATGTACTGAAGGTGCTCTTGTTTTTGAGCGTAATGTCCTGCATGTACATGTCGTTGTTTTTCGGGAAGTATAGCGTCGCCGTGGTGCCGATGCCTTCGGTATCGGTCGTGTTCGAAATGGTCGTGTTTTCGAGAGATTGCCCGATGATGGATACGTGCGACGGGCTGAACGTCGTTTTTCCGTGTTCATCGCCAGTGAGCTTTGTCAGGTCGTATTCGCCGTTCGGGAGGAATATGATAAAGCGTTTTGCTTCGCTTGCTCCAGATGCCGATGCTTTGGCAATAGCCGCCTTGAAGTCTCCGTCAACGCCCACGACAAAGTCAAAACCGTGTTTCGCGACTGCGAAAGCGCTTGTCGCGACTGCAAGCGTCGCGTATATTGCAAATTTGTACATTCTTACCTCGCCACTCCGTTTACTCTAAATGTCTTTCCATTTCTACGCATAAAGTAAACTCCCGCACTCTTGCCGTTGTTCCCGAAGTTCACGAAATAGCGTCCAGCCGAAGCGCCTGTTGTGCGTCGCGAGTCAAGTATTCCTATAGCGACTGTGCTATCGTTCAATTCCTTTTTGCCTGCGTACAAGTCTTCGCTAGTCCACCCGATGTAATCAATGTTCGCCATGCCGTCTTTCGAGAGGCTTGCAAATTTCAATTCGCTGTAGCCTTTTTCGAGCGACACCTTGATCGTCTGCGTTTCCCAAGTTGTCCAGCCGCCGGTAGTTCCCATGCTGCCGTCTGCGAGGAGCGTCTTGTCGCCAGCCGAAATGCTATAACCGCGAGCGGAACTTCCGCCGTTTGCAAAGCTGATTGTCAAGGAGTATTCGCCCGCTTTGGCCGCTGTCACGCCGTAGGTCACGTAGCTTCCTGTTTCGTTATCGACATTGGCGTAGCCTTCGCCTACGAAACCTGTATTGGTCGTTTCTTTTACGCCTTTAATATCCACAAAATTCACGCCGTCAATAAATGTCTTGCAGGTGTCTTTTCCGCACATTGCTGCGGGTGGGGGCGGCTCAACGTAAGTTCCAGCTGCTTTTTCGAGTGCCGCCAAGTAGGCGGATTCCGTGTTGATGAGAGCCGTGCCATAGTCGCCCGCCCACTGGTAACCCGTGCGGCGTTCTTCGCTAATTTTGGTGAAGTCTTGCGTCTTGGTGCTTGCTCCGCCGCGATCGCAAAAGAAGTAGTTGTCGTTATTGACTTCGTAAAAGCGGTACCAGAGCACGTTGCCTTCGCGTTCTTCAAAACGGCCTTGCTTTTTGTTGAAGTAGAGCCCGACTACGCGAGTTTTCTTGTACCAAGCGATTGCGGACTTGACAGCTTTTTGGATGGCTTCGGTTTGATTCGGCCAGTTCATCAAGAACCAAACTACGCCGGCAGATTCGCTGCCGGACTTGGATTCGAGTTCGTAAGCTCGCGCCGGACGCGGCGCGTAATTGACGGTATCGTGCTGAGCGCACCACACTGTGGGCGTTCCGTTGTTGATGATTTGAGCCTTGAGCAAGTAGTCGATAGCTTTTTCGAGAGCTCCGTTCATCTTGCTGCGGGTTGCGTCGTCGATAATGTCCGAGTCAAAGGGCGACGTTTTGTTCGCAATGTCCATCATGGTCACCATCGCGCGGATCATGGCGTTATCGTTGAGCGTGATGTGGTCGGAATAGTCGTTTCGTTTGGGCCACACTTGCGGAAGTCCGCCGGAGGCTCGTTGCATCGTCAAAAGAAAGTTGACAGCTTTGTTGAAGCTCGTCTTGAAAGTCGATTTGTAAGAGGCGTTGGTCGTTTCTTTGTAACGCACGGCGAGGAGTCGCATTTCTTGAACGGTCGCATCGTTGTCGATGGTGCCAACGTCGCCGCCCGTAGCCGAACGCCAGCCCGACTTTTGTCCGCCGGAATAGGCATTTTTGTAGCTGTCCGCCATCGCCTTGTAAAAACCGCCGTTGTCAATCTGCCAGGTGGTCATGTTGTAGGCGTATTTGTCGATATCCATGCCGCTTGCGGCGCTCGTCAATTCCGAATAGCTGCGGTAGCTGTTGATTTTAGAAACCGCCGTTGCCGGAGGAGCGTAGCTTGCAGCAAACGAATAGCAAGCTACGGATAGAATTACGGGTGTCACCCCGGTATGACCAAACAAAAAATACCTCATTCTCTTCCCTTTGAATGAATTAACCCACACTTCTATTCTAATCTATATTATAATGGGCGAATTTTTGCTATGAATAGCTTTTAAAACATTGAACTTTTGGCAATGCGTGCACAACGGAGGCGGAAAGCATCGTTTTATAGCACGAAATTGTACCTAATTTACATACTAAAAATGCTTTTTATCGTGTTTAATATGTAATCATGCTAATCGCATTGCCGCCCTTACATACTAAATGCTCTTTTTGTGAAATTTAGTATGTAATTTCATCGTGAAAATGACCTATTTCGAGCCACTTTGAAGGCCTAATAAGACTTCAAATATCGTTTTCATGCTTTTTCAGGCATTTTGGGGCTCATTTTTACATACTAAAACGCCGATTTTTCGATTTTAGTATGTATTCGAACAAATTTAGCAATTCGTTTTACATACTAAAACCCATTTTAAGAAAAGACTGTATGTAATTTCGCGTTTATAATACGCGGTGTATTATACTTTTATAAAAATTTTTGAAAAAGTATAAAAATTTGAAAAATCTTAAAAAAAATCAATGTTTGTATAATAAAATCTATTGCATGCCGCAAAAAATTAGTTTAAATTATAGGTATGAAACCAATAACTGAATATCAAGACTATCGAGAATACATGCGCGACTTCTACGAAGAACGCAAACGCAGTTCTTTGTTCTCGTGGCGCGAGTTCTCCAAGTTGGCGGGGTTCACTTCGCCAAACTATATCCAGCTCGTTTGCGAGGGCAAAAGCCGCCTGAGCAAGACGGGTGTCGAAAAGGTCGCTACGGCTATGGGACTTGCGGGGTCTGACCGCGATTATTTCCTTGCGATGGAGCGTTTTGGCGATGCCAAGAACGACGCCAAGAAAATCCAGGCATTCAACGAAATGCAGGAAATCGCGAAAGAAAACCGCTTGCGTGTCGTCGATGGCGAAGCGTTCAAGTATTTCGAATCGTGGGTGAACCCGGTGATGCGGGAACTCGCCCCGATCAAGCCTGGTGCAAAGCCGTTGGAGCTTGCTCGCAACTGCTACCCGGTCGTGAGCGCGACCGAAGTTCGCCAGTCTCTGGACTTTATGGTCCATGCGAATTTCTTGAAAAAGATTGGCGAGGATACCTACGTACAAACTGAAAAGATTGTGACGGGGTCTTCCGAGGCGATTCCTTTGGCGTTGCGTTCCATGAACCGCCAAATGTCGAAGTTTGCGACAGATGCCATTGACGATATTCCGCCAGAAATACGTCACACCGCCGGTGTAACGCTCGGCTTGTCCGACGCTACATACAAATGGCTCGTTCAAAAACTTGAAACGCTCAGGCAGCAGGTGGTTGCCATTGCTGCTAAAGAAAAAGATTACGATAAAGTATATCGTTTAAATTTACAACTTTTCCCACTTACGAAAGGGAAGGAGGCCTAAGATGAGAAAACTGAATAAATTAATCCTGGTGGGATTGGTGACCATTTTGGTATCTTGTTCGAGTGAACAGAGTTCCACTGGCGCGACCACCGAACCGAACACTTCGCCTGTAGCTCAGCTGACGGATGAGCAGAAGGTTCTTTTGGCTAGGTCGCTCTTCAACTTGATGGATCCGTCGGTAACAGATTCATTAAAAAATCTTTTTATTTCTGCATACGAAGCTTCTGGTTATAATACGAAAAGTCTTTATAAGGAATATGTCAATCCTCTTCCGAGTCGTATAAAAACAAGCCGAGTAGATAGTTATCAAAGCAGAGATGGACGTAGAGTTTGTGATGTTGTGACTTTTGCGAAAGAAAATGGCATAGAACGAAATGGCGTGTTACGAGCAACATCGTATGATGAAATTGATCACGAATGTTATTATGGTAATCCGAAAAAGACATGTGCTGCAGGGGAAGCTGATGAGGATTATCTCTATACGCATCATTTTGAAACCATTCTTGAAACCAAAATTGTTGATGCCGATGGAATTCCCATCTTGGTAAATAGTTTGGCTTCATTGAGAATGATAGATGCTTATTGGGGATATGACGTTTCTTGTACCGAGGCATATAACCAATTCAAGCAGTCTTGTAGTGCTTCGAATGGACTCCTTTGGGATTATGGGGATGGCTGCTCTCGGAATGATTTGCAATTGATTTGTACGTCGTTCCTCCCTGAAGGTGAAGCTTGGTATGATGTCCTGAACTCATACGGTCAGGAATATCGTGATTTCTGTATTCAAGATTCCATAAAATATGCTCCGTATGATGATCCATTTTATGTTTGGGTCAATCCTTATACGGACCAATCGTATTTGGATAGTTTGAACAGAGTTGCTATTGCTGAAAAAGAATGGAGTAATGCTTTAAAGCGTTCAACAAATGCTTATAGATGGCAGTTCTTGGTAGCCGATGGTACGGTCAGAAATATTCCTGAAATTAATGGAGGGGTGGGACTGGCTTATAACACATTGCCTAATACTCCAATTGCTGATGCATACCGCAATGAGGGCATTTATGTGTTGCCAGATTCGTTAGTGACTACGTTCTTCCCTAAGTTGGCCGATTATCAAGCCACATTGGAGGAGTTCAGACGGTCTCGTTCTTCGAAAAATTCAATTTTCTATCTAATGGTCTTAAAAGATGTTGGTGCTAAGGGTCATTCAATAAAATATTTTGATGAAGATGGACTTTATATGACCGATATTGTGAAAAGCGGAAATTGCCCGGAAGATACGACTGTCCACTATCCAATAATTTTGTTGGCGGATTCCCCTGAATGGGATGTTTTGGATCGCCCCATTGTGAAAACAACTTATGTAAGCGATAAATGGAACTGTGACAAGCCGGAAACTCTTGCAAAGATAGAGCCGTATGGTGAGTGGATTAGTTCTGGCTTGTACAATTATGGTGAATATGTAAAGTTGTTTGGTATTGATTAGACCATCCAACGTGGACCACTAATTCAAAATCAAACATATCAGGAGGGGACGGTCATCCTTGCGAAAAGCGGGGGTGGCCATCTTTTTTTCTATCTTAGAGGCGTATGAATACTAAAATCTATTACACCCTTACAGACGAATCGCCGTTCTTGGCGACTCAATCCTTGCTTCCTATCGTATCTGCGTTTGCAAAGACCGCAGACATCGATGTAGAAACCAAGAATATCTCCTTGCCGGGGCGTATTCTCGCCGCTTTCGCGGACACGCTCCCTGCCGGGACGACTTTTGCGGGCAAGCCGGTGACCGACGACCTCGCTTTCTTGGGCAAGCTCACGCTCGACCCGAGCGCAAACATCATCAAGCT
>CAMZGI010000078.1 GCA_947306305.1 uncultured Fibrobacter sp. | reverse complement strand
GACTGAGGCGAGGGATTAGGGACTGCGAAGCAGACCATTAGTGTTTAATAATTTATAGTTAATTCAAAATTTGAACAAATGCAAAAAGTGCTCCTCCGGGGGCACTTTTGTTTTTTGCAAAAAATTTTTACAAAACCTATTGTAAATTCAAATTAATTTATATAATTTATTTTTACAAATTTCGTGTTAGAAAAGGAGGAAACATGAACTATCTCAAGGCGGCTGTTGCCGCTTGCGTTGCCCTGTGCGTGTCAAATACTTGGGCCGACACCGCAAAAACTACCCCCACCACCAAGACTCTTTACGTTTTTGTCCCGACAGGCGGTGCGTGGATGGGTGCCACTCCGATGAGTTATGAAGATGGCAAAGACTATGCAATGACCTTCGATGTTGGGCATTGCGGCTGGTATTACAGAACATACGAGGATGGAAAAATCCCGAAGAGCGTTGTTATCCATAGGGATGATGACGATACGCTGGCTGAAGCTATTGGCATGAACGGCACCTGGGAGGAATTCAGCACTCCGGACCCGATTTCCTTGAATACCTTGTTCGAACTTTTCGATAAGGAAGACACACTTTTCTTTGTTTCTGATGAAAAATATGCAGATTTGGGGAACCTCTCCATGGGAGGCTGGTCCTCTGTGCGTCCGGATATCGAGGGCAACTGCAGCTTTAATTTGCAGGCCCTCATTTATGATACAGATGCTAGTTTGCATGGCGCTTTCTCTTGCAGCCCGGATTGGAATGCTGCACAAACTCCTGAACAGGCTCGTTCCAACGCTTGCTACTATGCGACTGCTCCGTTCCAAGTTGTAAGTTCTGGCGACGATGAATTCCCCTGCATTGGCGTGACTACGGGCATGGTGGAATCGCAGCTTTATACTGATCCCGATACTAAGGCAAAGAGGATGAAGCTCACCTCGAAGGGCAAAAAATGTTTCGGTTTGCAGGCGGATACCGCATTTGCTTCAATGTTTAGTTACAGGGCTGGCGTTAATGAAGAGTACTGTGTTGACGTGATGTTCAGCCGCACTTCCGACGGCAAGTTCGAATTTAATTCCGATAACTATCAGGTTCCGGGCGCTACCGTTGCGGGAGGTTTCTATCCTGCCGAAACGACCCCAAGCGTGTTGATTTCTCCTCGTTTGCCGGCGGCAGAAAACAAGCGTAAAGCAGAAGGCCCAACGTTCTTCTGTGCTGAAGATCCGCACGACTCGACGACTAAGACTCCGCTTGGTCTCCGCACGATCCATCCGACGGAAGGATACCCGGTGAGCGACTTGCTTTGCAACGGCCCGGGATGGGACGGCGGCGTGGTTTGCGACGGGCTTTTCCAGGCTGGCGGTGATTTGAATCTTGCCGAATCCTCTATAGCAAAGCAGATTTCCAAGAAATTTAATGTGACTTGGGCTGGCGATGGCTGGGGCTGGTCTTGCCCCAACGCGGCTCCGAATGATTGGGTGTTCTATTTGCCTGGTACCGAAAAATTTGCTGGCAAAAAGCATGGTGATTCAATCCCTCAAGGGGAAACTCGTTGGACTTCTGGCGAAAATGACAGTGAAGCTTTGACGAATGCAGGGCGCAATCAGCACTTCTGCTTTGAATCTCATGCGACATTCCGCTATAAGAAGGGCTTAAAGTTCAGCTTCACAGGAGATGACGATATTTGGGTCTTTATCGATAACAAGCTGGCGGTGGATTTGGGCGGCACTCATTTGCCTGCTCCGGGCTATGTCGATTTGGACGCGTTTATGCCGGATGCCGATGTGGGTAAATCTTATGACATTGACATTTACTTCTGCGACCGTCGTACGACATCGAGCAATGTTCGCATTTCGACGAACATATTCTTAGAACAACAGAAGAGTTCTGGAATCGAAGTCTATAGTAAAGATGATAAGGATCTGTATATAGCTACGGGAGATAATAAGTACAAGGTTTGCTACAAGGAAGTCAATGGCGGTACTTGCAGTGTTGCTACGGGTGGTGCTGTTAATGAATGGTGCGGTCGTGAAATTCTTTCGGCAGGCAAGACGGTAAGTTACGTATTTGCTAAGGATCCGCTTGGAAATACCGATATTATGATAAGCGAATCTGATTTTGCGGCTAATCCGATACAGGCTAATGGCGGTATTAACGTAAGTGATCCGACGGCTCCGATTGTCAACGTAGAAAAGTTGAAGAACAGCGGTATTCCGAGTGGCACGTACTATCTTGTGGTTAAGATTGGTTCTGATTCCAGGTCTATTAAGGTTGTTATCAAGAGCTCTCTTGGTGTAGCGAATCGCGAGGCTGTGTTTGTTGACGGCGCTGGTAATACAAGTAAACCGTATGAGTTCAAGTCGTCTGCTGTTGCTATTGTTCCTGACGAAAAAGGCAATTTTGATGTCAAGCAGATGATTCCGCTTTATATTGCGAATATTGTAGATCCTTGCGCTAGTTCTGCATGCGACGAACCGCTCGAAATGGAAATGGCCGCAGGCGAATCTTATAGCTTGGAATCTAGCAGCGCTAAGGTTGTCTTCTACGAAAAGAAAAATGGCAAGCTTACGGCATTTAATCCGACTGCAAGCCGCAAAATTGGCTCTAGCGGTATTGACACGGTTTACGCAATGGTCCCGATGGACGAGATGGATGCGGCTCAAGAAAAGGTTTCTGTCAACGTGAAGGGCGGCAAGCGCAAGGCGGAGCTTGTGTTCTTTGTTCCGCGGATAGTGTTTGTCGATTCCGATTCTACGTATAAGGTTGTAAATGCCGATACGGATAAGTTTGTGCGTTTGAAGGGGGCAACTTACGATTTTTATGTCGTTGCTCTTAACGCCGATAATTCCGTGTGCAAGGACTGCAATTTTGCCTTGTCAAAGGGCACTAAGACATCGGCGGGCTTGGATATCGTGAAAAATAGCAAGATAGTGAATGGTCGCGCAAAGGTTGTTGTCCGGTCGTCTGCGGTTTACGAAAAGTGCAGTGGCAAGTCTTGCCGTGGTGCGGCGACGCTCCAATTGGTGGGATCGATGCCAGCTCTGATGCAAGCGACTTATTCTAACATGCAGTTTATAGAACCGCCTCCGGGAGCGATAAACGAATCCAAGAGAGTTTATTCCAAGGCTCAATTCAGTGTCAGGAAGGCTGCTCCGCTTGAATTCGACATTGTGCTGGGAAGTTCGCCAAGTGTAGCCAAGCAATACGCGGTCATGGACATGAACGGGCAAGTGCTTGTGACGGGAACGCTCGAAAATGCGGATACTCGCATCAAGGTGCCCACTGCAGGTTTCTATATTGTTAAGGTCGGACAAAATTACAGGCAAGTGAATTTAAAATAAATGTAGATTTAGGATTATTCAAAAGCAGGTGCTCTACGGAGCACCTTTTTCAGAGAGGAGTGGATATGAACCTATTGAAAACCGCGGTTGCTGCTTGTATAGCGCTATGCATTTCAAGTGTATGGGCGCAAAACAGTAAAGCAAAAGTGTTTCACGTATTTTTGCCGCAGAGCGAATATTGGATTGCGTCTGTTCCCATGATAAATGAGGATGGTAAAAGTCGAAAGCTGGATGTTGACCCAGAGCATTGCGGCTGGTATTACAGACATTATGTCAACGAGACTATACCGCAAAAGGTTCTTGTCCACAGAGAAGAGGACGCGACGATGGACGAAGCTATCGGCGTGAACGGATATTGGGAAACGAATTTTGATTCTCCAGCTCCGATCCCTATGAATTCCATGTTTGAACTTTACGAGAATAACGATGATATTTACTTTGTCGCTGACGAAGATAAGGTCATAGAACTAGGATATTCTTCTAATAAGGGCTGGTACACGGAGCGTCCTCCCATTGAAGGTTTGTGCAGGTTCGATATTCCCTTTTTTATTTACGATACGGATGCTTCTTTGCATGGCGCGTTTTCCTGCGCTCCCGAATGGAATGCTGCGCAAACTCCGGCTGAAGCCCGTGTAAACGATTGCTATTATGCAAATGCAAAGTATCAAGTGGTCAGCTCTTCTTCTGACGAGGTTCCGTGTATCGGAGTCACTCAAGGTATGGTGAACTCGGTGCTCTCGGTTGATCCTGTGAGTAAGAGAAGGCTCATGACGCTTACGGATAAGGGGCGTAAATGTTTTGGCTCTCAAGCGGATTCTGCTTTTTCAGCCATGTTTAAGCAGGCTGATGGCGTGAATCAAAGGAACTGTTTTGATGTACCTATTACAAGAACGGCGGATGGCGAATGGAGCTTTGAATCGGATTCTTATGTTAGTCCGGGGGTTAAAACACCTGTTAAAGGCGGCTTTTATCCTGCAGAACAGACTTCTGATGCGATGATGCTTTCTGAACGGTTGGCGGCAGCCGAAACGAAACGTGATGCGCAAGGTCCTGCTTTTTATGGCCCAAAACTCCGCAAGCTCGACTCTGCCACACATGCCCCTATATTGGATCTTGTTTGCAATGGTCCTGGCTGGGATAAAGGCTATGATTGCAATGGGCAGTTTGCTGATGGCGAAACGGCTGAATTTGTGAAAACAGCGCTTAAGCTCGATAAAAATGATTGCGTGTTTGGCTGGGAGTGCGATTATGAATCTGCGGCTCCCGAAGGCTGGCCTGTTTTTGCAGTAGGCACAGAAACGCCAAGTTCTCCATCGGAAGGTAATAAAGCCACATACCGTTGGACTTCCAAAGTGGGTGAAAGCGGAAATGGCGGCAGAAACCAGCATTTCTGCGCGGAAACTCATGCAAACTTCCGTTATAGAAAAGGCTTGAATTTTGCTATTAGGGGCAATGACGATATTTGGGTATTCATTGATCGAAAACTCGCTATAGATCTTGGTGGCGTGCACCTAGCAGCCCCTGGCTTTGTTGATTTAGACAAGTTTATGCCTGATGCCGAAGAGGGAACGTCTTATGACATTGACATTTATACTTGCCAGCGACGCACAACGGCTAGCAGCTTGAACATCAAGACGAATATGTTTTTTGGTTCTTCTCTTGAATATGCAACTGGAATAGAGGTTTATACGAATACAAACAAAGAGGCTTATCGTACTTATGGTGACAAGCATTTTAAAGTTTGTACTGTTGAAAGTGGTTTTAATTGCTTCTTCGCTATAAATGGCAGGATAGAAGTATGCGAAGAGACGGGTGTTCGTGATTCAGTGCACTATGTAAGCTATTTGCTGAGCACTGATGGATATGGGTATGACACGACCAAGACGATTGTCAGCGAAGCGGATTTTGAAGCCAATCCGGTGCAGTTTGGTGGAGCCATTAATGTGACTGACAAAAGAAATCCAATTGTAAATAAAGATAAATTAAAAGGTTATCTCTCGGATGGAACTTATTATCTGTTCATAAAAAATAAGTCTGATCGAAGGTCTATTAAAATTGTAGTTGGAGATGAAAGCTCTATCCCTGCAACACGAAAAAATATGGAAAGTCGTCCTTCGTTCCGTGTTCAAGTTGCCGCTCCGCTCGAACTTTCCATTGCAATGGATAACGCAACGGCCGGAAATGCTCCACAATATGCTATTATGGACATGAACGGGCAAGTGCTTGTGACGGGAACGCTCGAAAATGCGGATACTCGCATCAAGGTGCCCACTGCAGGTTTCTATATTGTTAAGGTTGGACAACGCTACAAACGCGTGAACGTGAAATAAATACACCCCAAGGAGACGCATATGAAATTTGTGCACATTCTTCCGATGTTGGCCTTGACAGCATGCTTGTTTGGAGGTTGTTCCGGTGATTCTTCGGACAATCCGGCATCTTGCACGACAGGTAATTGCTCTACTGGACAATCGTCGATAGCGAACGCTTCGAATTGCCCTTTGGCGACTCAGAGATTGCCTGCGTCTCCGATTGCATGGCAGCCTACATTGGGCGGCAGCTGCGAAGCGGCTCAGATGTTGGAACTCGCAGATCTTGAATCATTAACGAATCAGCTTAAAGCAAGTGGCTGGATTGAAAAACAGCAAATGCAAGGGATGTATTCTTATACAAATGAACTAATGGATGTCCCTAGCGGAACCGTTACTAGAGATACCTTGATGTTCACGTACACGATGGGCGGTTTTGCAGGAACATTTAGATCGACTACAGCTCCGTTCAGTGACCGCGAAAAGACGACTTATTTGGTTGCAACTTATTGTCCGATATTGTTGCCGCCATCCTTCTTTGATGGGAAAGATGTATGTGCCACATGGGGCAATAATAAGAGATCTGCTAAAACAAATGATGGAAGAGAATATCGCTATTTTGATGAATTTGTAATAAAAACGAATGTATCGACGTTTAAGGATAAATTATTGAGGTCAACGGGCTGGTCGTGTAAAACTACAAACAATAACGTGACTTATAATCAGGCTTTCGATCGTTATGTGTGCCAAGCCCAGCAAGGGCAAGTCTTATGCCTTTTGGAATTTGACCCCCCAAGTGCAACTACGGATAAGACATTTAGGTATAAAGATGTCTGGTTCCGCTGCGAATAGCTTTTTCGCCTAAGCCGAAAAAGAGAATAAAATAAAACAGGCACTCCTACGGAGTGCCTGTTTGAAGTTTAGGGGGATTCCGGCTCGGAGGCCGGAATGACTTGTTCGCACAATGATGTGCAAGGAAATCAAGCGAGAGGCTGCTTGCAGACTCGCATTTGATTTCCGCAGCAGTCATGCATCGAAGATGAATGACGCGAATGAATCCGTCATCCTCGCGTAAGCGAGGATCCAGTGACTTTACTTCAGTTCTTTGAGAGCTGCCTCATTCTTGGCTATAATATCCTGCTGCGTTGCGAGCTTGGTGCGTTCTGCGTTCACGACCGCTTCCGGAGCACCGTTGACGAATTTTTCGTTCGACAACTTGCGTTCGATGGAAGCGGCGAAAGCCTTTGCCTTTTCGATTTCCTTTTCGAGGCGTGCGATTTCTGCAGCCGGGTCAAGGATACCTTCGAGCGGGATGTAGAGTTCGCCACCCGGCACCACGGAGCTTGCGCTGAACTTCGGCTTTGCGGCCTTGACAGCCACAGAGAGCGATTCGAGTCCACCGAGTTCGGTGATGATGGCCAAGCAGTCCTTCACGCTTGCTTCCGTTGCAGCGTCATCGACGCTCACCACAGCCTTGAGCTTGGTAGCGGGGCTTACGTTGTAACGACCGCGGACGCCACGAACGCTTTCCACCACGGCGAATGCCTGGTTGAATGCTGCTTCGATGCCTGCGTCGATGAGGCTTGTGTCAGCCTTCGGCCATGCGCTGTTGATCACGCGTTCAGAACCCGGGAAGAGCGTTGCGTTGAGCTCTTCGGTAATGAACGGCATCACCGGATGCAACAAGTCGATTACGCCGCGGAGAACGTGGCTGAGGATTGCCATGGCGTTCTTCTTTTCATCATCGAGCGTTTCACGGTTGATCACAGCCTTCTTGATTTCGAGGTAGCTGGAGCAAACGTCGTCCCAGACAAAGCGGTAGAGGAAGCCGGCGAGTTCAGCAAAGTGGAACTCTTCGAGCATCTTCGTTGCGTCCTGGATGGTGGAGTTCAAGCGAGAGAGAATCCAGCGGTCTTCGAGAGCGAAGAGTGCCGGGTCCATCGGGAGAATGTCCTTGGAAAGTGCGCCGGCCTGTTCCAAGTGCGGGAACAAGAAGCGGCAAGCGTTCCAGAGCTTGTTCGAGAAATTACGACCAATTTCGAACTTTTCGCTGGTGTTGATGACTGTGCCGTCTTCCTGCTTTTCCTTCTTCACCGGGAGTCTAACGTCCTGGTTGTCGGTGCAGAGGCTTGCCATCACAAAGCGGAGAGCGTCGGTGCCGTACTTCTTTTCGATATCCATCGGGTCCACGCCGTTGCCCTTGGACTTGCTCATGGTCATGCCATTGCCGTCCAAAATCTTCGGGTGGATATAGACCGTGTGGAACGGAACCGTACCCATGTTCTCTTGGCTAAAGAGCACCATGCGGGCGACCCAGAGCGTAATGATGTCGCGGCTCGTGACGAGCACGGAAGTCGGATAGTACTTTTTGAGCGTGTCGGTCTGTTCCGGCCAGCCCATCGTGGAGTGCGGCCAGAGACCACTGGAGAACCACGTGTCGAGCACGTCTTCTTCCTGGGCAATCTTGTGACCGACAACTGCATCTTCCTTGAGGTTTTCTTCTTCGGAGCAGATGAGCCAAATGCCGTTCTGTGCCTTGTAGTAGTAAATATCGGGACGGTTGCCGAATGCGGCCTTCAAGTCTTCTTCGGTCGTCGTTTCGTCGGCGTGCCAAATAGGAATGCGGTGGCCCCACCAGAGCTGACGGCTGATGCACCAGTCGCGCTTTTCCTTGAGCCAATCGAGGTACTTGTTCGCGTAACGTTCCGGGATGATCTTGATTTCGCCGCTTGTGACAGCGTTCATTGCGTTGTCGGCGAGAACGTCCATCTTCACGAACCACTGGTCGCTCAAGTACGGCTCGATCACGGTCTTGGAGCGGTCGGAGTGACCCACCTGCATTTCGTGGTCTTCGACCTTGATGAGGAGGCCGAGATCTTCGAGACCCTTCACCACGGCATCGCGTGCGGCCTGACCCTTCATGCCCTGGAACGGACCGGCGTTCTCGTTGAGGCTGCCGTCGTCGTTCATGATGTTAATCATCGGGAGCTTGTGACGGAGACCCGTAGCGTAGTCGTTCGGGTCGTGAGCCGGAGTCACCTTCACGGAACCCGTACCGAATTCCATATCGACGAGGATAGCGTCTGCAATCACCGGAATTTCGCGGTTCACGAACGGAACCTTGAGCATCTTGCCGATGAACTGCTTGTAGCGTTCGTCGTTCGGGTGCACAGCGAGAGCCGTATCGCCCATGATCGTTTCCGGACGAGTCGTGGAGACCGGGATGAATCCCGAACCATCGGCCAGAGGATACTTGAACGTCCAGAAGTGACCCTTCACAGTTTCGTAATAAATTTCATCGTCTGCCACAGCCGTCTGGAGCTTGGTGTCCCAGTTCACGAGACGCTTGCCGCGGTAGATAAGACCCTTCTTGAAAAGGTTGAAGAATGCGTGGCGGACAGCCTTTGCGCAAACCGGGTCGAGCGTGAAGCGCTGACGGCTCCAGTCGCAGCTCACACCGAGGCTCTTCAACTGCTTGGTAATACGGGCTTCGTATTCGTCCTTCCACTTCCAGATGCGTTCGACGAGAGCTTCGCGGCCAATGTCGTGGCGCGTCTTGTGCTCGTCCTGGAAAAGTCTCTTTTCGACGACAGCCTGCGTGGCGATACCAGCGTGGTCCGTGCCCGGAATCCAGAGCGTGTCGCGGCCAGTCTTGCGGCGATAGCGGACGAGGATATCCTGAAGCGTGTCGTTCAGGGCGTGACCCAGGTGCAATGCACCGGTTACGTTCGGGGGCGGAATGACGACGGAGAACGGTTCACCCTTTCCGCTCGGGGCAAAATCATTATTCTTTTCCCATTGGTCGTGCCAACGGTCTTCTACAATTTTCGGGTTGTAACGTGTTTCCATTTCCATAATGCGCCAAATTTAGAAAAAGTGGTTAGTGGTTGGTGGTTAGTGGTTAGGAAATGCGGGTGGAAAATGCGTCGGATGAGTCATTCTAAAAATGATTATATTGTT
>CAMZGI010000077.1 GCA_947306305.1 uncultured Fibrobacter sp. | reverse complement strand
TAGATCAGACCGTAAATCGTACCCATAAGTCCGAGCAACGTGGAGATGGAAGCCATAACGGAGATGATGGAGATGTAACGAGTGAGACGCGGAGCTTCGGTGAGGAACACAGCGTCAGAAGCAGCGGTCATAGCGTCACGAGCCTTGTCAGCATCCTTGCAGTTGAGCTTAGCGCCAACGATTGCGTCCATAACCTTAGCAATCGGGAGCTTAGAGCTCTTAGCGAACTGGAGGGCCTGTTCAAGCTGGTTCTGCATCACGAGCTTACCGAAATCAGCCATGAACTTAGCGCGGCCACTAGAGCTCTTAACCATGATGTAAACGAAGCGTTCGAGGGAGAAACCAAGGCCGATGACGAACACGACCAAGATGATCCACATGAACTGGTAACCATCAGATTCAGGGCTGAAGGATTGAAGCATTTTAGACATTAGAGACTCCTTTAATTGAGTTATTGTTTTTTTGTTGTTTTTGATAATCTTCGTTCATATTTATTTTTTTTTAGAGCGTTGTGGGAGATTTTAGTAGTAAAACTTTCTTTACCGCATACAAATCGCTCTCAAGCCCAATAAAATAAGGGAATCCCATGAACTAGGATTCCCCGTAAAATAGTTTTTACCGCTATTTTTTCTTGCCTTTTTTGGCTTTTTTCTTGGCTTTCTTGGATTCAGCCTTAGCCTTTTTGCCCTTCTTGGACTTCTTGGAAGACGTTTCTACAACTTCTTCATCGCTAGAAGAGTCAGAAGTAGATTCTACGCCTCTTTCGGAAGCCGGGATCTGGCTAGGATCAGCCATCCACTGCTTGAGCTTGGCGAGTTCTTCTTCAAGCTTAGCACGATCGTCCTTAGTTTCCTTGACGATGTTGCGGAAGGTCGTGACCTTTTCTTCAAGGGTCATAGCGTCAGACTTTTCGATCTGTTCGATACGAGCCTTCATCTTGAAGTAAGCCGGGTCAGCAAAGAGGGTCGAAGGATCGAACTTTTCGATCTTGATATTGAGATCTTCGTTGTTTTCGTCCAACTTTCTCAAGGTTTCAAAGAGCTTAGCAGTCCATTCATTGTCGATGCCATAGTGAGCGGAGGCCTTGATACCCGTAGCGCACTGCGGGATGGCGAGCTGCTTGGCAGCGTCAGAACGGTTGTTAAGTTCTTCGCGGTAAGCTTCCAAGTCTTCGTGAGCGGCCATGATAGCGTCATCCTTCACCATGCCCTGTCCGACGTATTCACGCACGATCAAAGCACTATCAGGAATCGGGGAGTTGGCGAAAGCGTCAGCAACTTCGACGAACACGGCGCAGCCTTGGTAGTACATTTCGATGTAGCCCAATTCAGCGGCGATAACGTCCTTGTTGTAGAAGCCCTGGTCACGAGCGAGGTCGATGTTCTTCTGGAAGATCGGACGAGCCTGTTCGTAGTAAGTCGGGAGCTGTTGCACAATACCGATACGTTCTGCGAACTTTTCTTCTTCCTTCTTGCCGTTGAGCTGCTGTTCACGAATCTTAGCAGCCATCGTCACGAAGAGCATACCCATCTTGTTGGTGGCGCGGAAAGTCCACTTTTCAGAAGCGTAGGCAGCAGACTTGGAGTAGTGACCCATAGCCTTCTGGAGGATATCGACCAAGTTCTTGATGATCTTAGCCTTTTCCTTTTCCTTGCCCTTGAGGACAATCGGCGTCATCTTGTTGTATTCGTGTTCACCCATGTAGAAAGCAGCTTCAGCCGGGATGGCAGCATCTGCGTTCTTGATCTGCAAACCGAACTTGTCGTAAGCTTCGAGGGTCTTCACGTAAGCGTCAACAGAGTTGTCTTCATCCTTGATTGCACGGTAAGCACGAGCCATGCCGATGTAAGCAGCAATGAGCTTTTCCTTGTCTTCCTGATACATCTTGATGAAGTTGCGGTATTCCTGAATAGCGAGGTCCCACTTCTTTGCGTTGGCGTAAGCCATCGGGATAGAGAAGGCAGCGTCAACAGCGTAGGAACTCTTCGGATAGTCGCGGACGAGATCCTTGGAGCAGCGGATTGCTTCGTTAGTCATCTTAGCTTCGTCGTAGCTCAAGCATGCGCTATAGAGGAAGGACGGAGTTTCTTCGTTCTTCGGATAACGCTTGTAAGCAAGTTCGAAGGTAAGAGCGGCGTTCTTCTTATCCGGGATGGAATCGTAGGTCTGAGCGGCAAAGCCAATTGCCGAGAAGGCCATGGAATCCTGCGGGAAGTTTTCAGTGATGAACAAGAACGTCTTGGCAGCAACCACCGGTTCTTTATTCTTCTTGTAGTTGCTAGCAGCACGCAAGATACCCTTGACAGTGAGCGGAGACTTGGCGTAGCTCTTCGGGAGGATCATGAAGGTTTCAGCAGCCTTCTTGTACTGATTCGTTGCTTCGTAAGCGGCAGCGGCTTCGAAGATAGCCTTGTCAGCAATGTCGATGTTCGGGTAGCGCTTTACGAGGTCCAAGTAAGCCTTGGCGCCGGCTTCGTTCTTGCCTTCCTTCACAGAGGTTTCAGCCTTCTGGAAGAGAACGTAAGCGATAGCCTTTTCGATTTCAGCAGCCATGGAGTCGTTGCGAGTTTCCTTGGCCTTGTACTGCTTGAGAAGCCATTCAAATTCGGTGAGGGATTCATCGAGCTGGTTACTTTCCAAGAGAGACTGAGCAAGCATACGGCTGATGAGCAAGATGTACTGGTGTTTCGGGAAGTCCTTCTTGAGCTTGCGGAGGACGTTCACGGCAACACTGAACTGCTTTGCATCGTAGTGGACGATAGCAGCGTTGTATGCAAGTTCTGCAGCTTCCTTGTTCTTGCCGAACTTGGCCATGTACTTATCGACCTGGTCGAAGTAAGCCTTGGTTTCGGGCAAGTTGTAAGCCTGGACTGCATCATCGTTAGCCTTGGTCTTGCGAGCACTTTCACGAGACTGATCCATCATGAGAACGGCGTTGTAACCAGCTTCGTCCTTCGTGAGGAGGTTGCCAGAGTCCATCGGACGACGACCGTAACGGGTAGTATCAGTATCGACGATCCAGTTGAACATCTTGGCTGCGTTAGCATGCTGGCCCATTTCCTGATAGACGAGAGCGAGGTTGATGTGAACCTTGTATTCGTCCCAAGTCGGTTCCTTTGCATAACGCTTGAGGAATGCTTCGTAAGCTTCGATAGCCTTAGAATACTGTCTCTTGCCGCCTTCGATATCACCTTCCTTGGTGAGCTTAGCAGCCTGAGCGTGATGGTACTGCGGAATGTCGAGCATAGCGCCACGGATAGCGGCTTCGGCATTCTTCACAGATTCCGGATACTTCTGGTTGGTCTTGTACCAAGAAGAGTTGCGGTCGTAACGCTTCACAACGTCATAACGGTGATTCTGAGCGTCTTCAAACTTCTGCTGGACGATCAAGATTTCGATCATGGCGATATCGGCGAGCGGAGCGTCGATATAGTCCGGGTTGATCTTCATCAAGCGCTTGAAGGACTGGACAGCTTCTTCGTTACGGTCATGGTCCTTGTTCTTCATACCGATACGGTAGTAGACGGAATCCTTGAACGGAACCTTCTTGTCCTTCAAGAAAGCTTCAGCTTCGGCAACACCACCACCTTCGAGGTCGGAGAAGGATGCAGCCATGAAGTCCATAGCTTCAGCGCGCAAGTCAGCAGGATATTTGCCCTTGTCAGCACCGATGATGTATTCGTAGTATTTGACAGCAGCCGTTTCGTATTCGGCGATGTTATAGAAAGATTCTGCCAAGTGGTACATGGCGAGAGCTGCTTCCTTACCCGTCAAGTTTTCGAAACCCGTCACCTTCTTATAGGCTTCGATAGCATCGCGGAACTTGCGGTTCATGAAGTGGTATTCAGCAATACGGAGCCATGCCTTCGGCACAAGACCGTTGTCCGGGAAGTCGCGGACGAGCTGCATACGGAGCTTGTATGCCTTGTCGTCTTCGCCACT
The DNA here is from genome assembly GCA_947306305.1 of uncultured Fibrobacter sp. GTDB lineage: Bacteria > Fibrobacterota > Fibrobacteria > Fibrobacterales > Fibrobacteraceae > Fibrobacter. The sequence goes on along the minus strand of CAMZGI010000077.1, from coordinate 5,755 downwards.
AGCTTCCTGCACAGCGGCAGCCTGGTAAATCACGGTCGGAGCCTTAGCTTCCTTCGGATACTTGTCGATGTATTCAAGGAAGTAGCCCAAGGACTTCTGGTGATCTGCCTTCGGGAACTGGTTGATGTTAGCGCACTTTGCCGGCTTGTTGTCGCGGTCAGCGCACCATGCCACATCTTCTTCATACTGGGCGTTCTTGTCGAGGAACTGCTTTTCTTCGAGCTGGAACTGGTAGTGACCCAGCTGTTGCAAGGCGGAAGCACAACGGTTATTCACCTTGCCCTTGCAGCGTTCGACCTGTTTTTCCCACTGCGCAATAGCATCGCGCATGTCGGCTTCGTTCAGACCGCCAGAACGGCAAGCCTGTTCGGCCTGGTTCTTAATAACTTTATAGGAACTGGCGCACTGTTCATAACCAGAATTGCCCTTTCCAATGGACTTGCACTTTGCAAGCAACTTCTTCGCTTCGGCCGTTTTATCTTTACACGGGTCCGATGCAGCAAATGATGTTCCAACCAAGGAGCAAACAATTGCCGAGACGAGCAAGAGATTTTTCATCGTTCTCTATCCACCTATGATATCAAAATAAAGGGACGGGCCCGGATTACTCCAGGTCCTCCAATTGATCAAGTTGCTGTTTTGCTTCCTCAGAAACGCCTGCACCCTGGCCCATCTTGGTCTTGACGGTTGCCAAAGTAAAGCCTGCGTCATCCAAAATACGCTTGCGGTTAGATTCGAAGCGGTCACTCTGGATAGATCTCTGCATGAACGAAGCGTAGTCTTCAATAGCCTGATTGGCCTTGTCGAATGTCGGACGCAGAGCTTCACGCTTGCTTTCCACACGCGGAGTCGGCAACTGGCGAGCGAGATCCAAAGCGAGAACCTGAACGGAGTCGAACTGGCTCTGCATTGCATCGTAAGCCTGGCGAGCGCTGTCGCGAGCAGCGACGGACACGATCGGCTGGTTGGTACGCTTTTCAGCTTCAGACAAAGCTTCGACAGCGCCCTTATAGTCCTTCTTCATGAAGTGGCAGTAGCCAACCACGAGGTATGCTTCAGAGACGAGGAAGGATTCCGGAAGGTTGCTGATAATCCATTTTGCCGGCTTCATAGCTTCATCAGGCTTGTTGACCTTGAGGAAGGACCATGCGATACCGAGCATAGCTTCGTCAAATACCGGGGAGCCCTTCTTGACCTGGCCATACATCTGAGCAGCAGCTGCGATGTCCGGCTTTTCACCAGAGAAGAAGAGGTGGCCGAGCTTAACCTTAGCAGCGTCCTGCAAGTCGCGTTCGGACTGGTTGGAAACCGGCTGTTCCGTAATGTCGCGGAAGCAGTTTTCAGCTTCGTCGAACTTGCCCATACGGCTGTTGGCGATGCCCATGGTATAGCGAGCGTAGAAGTAGTTTGCGTTACCCGGAAGAATAGAGGCGAGCAGATCGACAGCTTCCTGATAGAGACCCTGTTCGAACTTGATCTGGCCAGCAACGTAGTCAGCGTCAGCCTTCACGTCGCTTTCGCCGAACTTCTGGGCGATGCTCTGATACTTGTTCATAGCTTCCGTGTACTTGCCTTCCTTATAGTCGATGTTCATCAACTGGAAGTGGTACTTGGCGCGTTGGTCGCTCTGCGGATAACGCTTGATAGCGTCTTCGTAAACGGACTTAGCAGCCTTGTGCATACGGAGGTTTTCGAAAGACTTAGCCTTGTAGAAAGCAGCCTGGTCAACAAGGTGGAATGCCGGATACTTGGTCTGAACCTTACCGAAGGCATAAGCAGCTTCGAGGAACTGACGGTTCAAGTAGAGACGCATTGCAGCACGGTAGTCGTTTTCAGGTTCGATCTTCAAGCGACGATAACGTTCTTCACCGATCTTTTCTTCACGAGTATCACCGAAGCGAGAGGTGAGCTTGACAGCCCAAACAAAGCCACGGTTCTTCTTCGCGTAAATGTCGTCATGAGACATTTCGAGATCAAGTGCGAGGTAACGGAAGATGCTTACATCCTTCACGTTAACCGTAGCGCCGATGACCGGGTAGCCTTCCTTAGTGAAGCGAGCACGGACACCGAGGTGAGAAGAAAGGTAGTAGGTCAAGGTGAAGCTCATTTCGAGATTAGCGCCCTTGCCACCTTCATCGGCATCGTGAATGATATCGATGATGGAGAATTCAGCCTTCAATTCGAGAAGGCGGTTGAATCCACGGTAGAACAAAGAAAGGTTGAGGTTCGTCGGAATCTTGTATGCTTCCTTTTCGGTCATGAACACGAACTTGAAGCTTCCGTCGCCTTCAGCCTCGCTCACAGCCGGAGCAAGAATGTTCTGGAGGGATGCGCCAATGAGCAAATAGCCAAACTTCGAAGAAGCGAGCGGGTTCCAGCTGAAGCCCACGTCAGCACCGACCGTCAACTGCTTCAGTTCATCGAACTGGTTGATGTAGAGGACAGAAAGGTCGATACCGAGAGAGAGGAAGTGCATGAGCCTGTAGGAATAGCCGAACAATGCGGCAATTTCGCCATAGGACTCGCCACCTTCAATGGAAGCGCCGTTTTCGAAAAGGGAGAAGCCCCAAGTGTGCTTGTAGTCAATCGGATAGGTCAAGCTGACATATTCCTGGCTAGCTTCGCCACTAATGGTGCTAAAGAATGCTGCGCTGAATTCAAGCTGATCGGTTTCAGAAATACCAGCCGGGTTCACATACATCGAGGTGTTACCACCAAATTCGGCAAACCAGTCATTCTGCTGATACTTATTCGGCGTGTAGGTTGCCTCGAGGCCGGCGAACAAAGAAGTGCTGGCTACGGCAAGTCCAATAGCGGACGTTTTGATGAAACTAGTATGCATCATCACCTACTCTCCTTTACTTAATATCCGTGCGGATGAACTCAATACGACGGTTCTGCGCACGTCCTTCAGGTGTTTTGTTGGAAGCCACAGGCTTAGTATCGCCAAGGCCCTTCGTAGTCATACGGCTTTCGTTAATGCCTTTTTCAACAAGGAAGTTCTTCACGGATGTTGCACGATCGGAAGAAAGAATCATGTTCTTGTCCTTGTTACCGATGTTGTCGGTATGGCCAACGATTTCGAACGTTGCTTCAGGGAAGGTTTCCATGATATCGACAACCTTCATCAAGGAGATGTAGGAGTCTTGAGTAATGGTAGCCTTACCAGATTCGAAGTTCACGCCTTCGAGCACAAAGACTTTCTTCGGCGGCTGCGGCACTTCGTCCGGGCATCCGTCATCGTCCTTGTAGTTGTTGAGAGCTTCAGGCTGTTCCGGGCAGAGGTCCACACCCTTACAGATGTGAGCGTACTGGGAAAGCATACCCTTTGCTTCGACCCACGGGTCGCAGAGACCGTCGCGGTCGTTGTCGGCATCCGGGCAGCCATCATCGTCCTGGTAGCCATCGAAGTCTTCGGCTTCTTCAGGGCAGTTATCAAAGCCCGTGCAAGTGCCGGCGTACTTTTCGGCAAGGCCTTCTTCAGAAACCCACGGATCGCAAAGGCCATCGCCATCGGTATCCGGGCTACGGGTTTCTTCGACAGCTTCTTCTTCCTTGACGACGTCAGTTGCAGTAAGACCGATATCCAGCTTGCCCTTACCGCGCTTGAGCATCGGGGAAGTGGACTGGCAGAAGAAGTTCGGGTTTCCGAGAGACGGATTGATGAACTTCGGGTCCAGGGACACGTTCGTGCGGTTCACCTTGATGAACTGGTTGAACGGGTAGTAGTTCTTGTAGATGTTGTTGTACTCCACCTTCGTCTGACCGGCAGCCGGGTCAGCAAACACACCGTAGTAGTGGTTTTCCATGAAGATGTTGTTGCGAGCGATTACGTTGGTCGGGCCCTTAAGAGCAAGGCCAGAGTAGCCGTTGCGGAGCACGACGTTCTGTTCGATGAATGCATCGAGAGACTTGGCGCCCCAGGCGAGAATGCCGGACCAGCGGTTGCCGTAGACCACGTTATTGCGGAGCCACGGGAGAGAAATGAAAGCACCGATACCAGTTGCGTGGTTATCGATCACATAGCAATGATGAATGTAGGGAGCTGCGTTTTCGCAAAGGATACCTTCGAGACCGTTCCTCACTGTGAAGTGCGACATTTCGGCGCCCGAAGTACCCATGACGGTCGGACCTCTACGACCACCATCAATGATGGTAGTCAAAGGATCCTCGCCCTTGAGGACAACACCCATGATAAGGGTGATGTTTTCGTTATAAACACCGCGTTTGACAAGGATGGTATCCCCGGCATCCGCATTTCCGAGAGCATCTGCAATCTTTGCGAAATCGCCAGGCACGTTGATATTCTTTGCCATGGCGGTTCCAGAAAGAAGCATCGCCCCGGCCGTAATTAAGACCAGTTTCTTTAGGGTCATACTGCTACGTTTCTCCAATCATAGAACACTTAAATTCGTTAAACATACGCTTGCCAGTTTGGCAAACACAAAACCCATGTGGGAATATACCTTCAAAAATGACTTTAGTCAAATACTTTTCGTCAAAAATGCCATTTTTCGTGTAAAAATTACACAGGTATAGCCATTTGGGGGTAATTTATCTGTCAATCCTCGCTCGGAAGATCGTCCTTTTCATCCTCCTTCTTTGCTCCTTGAATAGAAACACGGATTTCTTGGCAAGTTTTCTTGATGCTCTGCAGGACCTTGCGAGCACGCGTGCCAGCCGATTTATTGCCGCGTTCAAACTTTTCGTATTCACGCTTGAAATTTTCAATTTCTTGTTCAAGTTCGTTCACTAAACTCATAAGCAAACTCCAAAAAAAGATGCTTTTTGGAAAATAAATAAAGTTTTTGCTAAAAATTCGCTGTTTTGCAAAATTACGTTTACGTTTACAAACTATTACACACATTTGATGCAATTCAACAACTTATTAACAGTGTGATAACCGCCACAGATTCTCAAGAGCACGCCAACCCGCCTCGCCCACATTTTCGGAAAAATCATTCACGAACATTGCGATGTGAGACTTGATAACTTCTTCGTCGTCGATCTGCGCCTTTTCGACGATAAAAGGGGTTATCGGGTTCGTCCTTTTTCGTGCAATTTGGAGGCTACGGCGGATTTCCCGTTCGATATTTTCGATGGTGGCAAAGCCAAGTTCCTTACGGGCGACGGCTATGCCAAGAGGAATCGGAGAGCCTGTTTCTTGCTCCCAGAACGCCCCTAAGTCCTGCAAAAGATGGAGACCGTCTCGTTTCCACGTAAAACGGTGCTCGTGGATGGTGACCCCCTGAGAGATATTTTTGCACAGAAGCCCCTGATAAACCTCGTTAAAGAGCGCAAATTGCAGTTCTGGAGCCTTGTTAAACTGCCGGGAATACCAAAACTTAAAGAGGAGCGCCGCAGTCGTATTCGCCCCCGGAAGCGTCGTCGGGAGGGCAGAATCAAAGGTATTGGCAACAGAAGAAAGCAAAAGTGGCCCGCAACCGTACCCGATGGCTCCGCCGCAGCCAAGGCAACGGTAACTTTCGCTAATGCTCGGATAGACCTGTGCGCTGATTTTTGCCACGTCGAGCTCGCCACGCATGACTTTTTCGTTGAGCGTCTGCACGTCGGCGAAGGTCACGTCCCAGTCAAAAGGGGAATCTTCGAGTCCGCGGATTAACGCTTCGTAAATGAACGTGTCGTTAGGGCAAGTGGAAATACCGAGTTTTAGTTGCATAATCAGACGAGAGACGAAAGACGAGAGACGAGGGGAGGGTGATGTGTGAGGTTTGAGGAGTGAGCGATGAGGTCG
>CAMZGI010000076.1 GCA_947306305.1 uncultured Fibrobacter sp. | reverse complement strand
AAAAAATATCCACGTTCAGTTTCAGGCCGCTCTTTTTGAGCCCATCGACCATATCATTGAAGTCTTTCGCGAGCTTTTCGAAGTCTTGGTTCATCTGGGAAGATTCTTCCTTGAACATATTGACCGTCCCGTCGCTATCGCTGAACTTGGCTACAAGAGTGTCGCTTTTGGCACGTAACGCATTCGCCCTATCCATCACTTCGCGGACATGAGCCATCACCTCGTCGGCCTTGGCGGCGCTTTCGCTACCGCGGTCGCCCGCCTGCTTCAAAGCCGTCTCGACATTCTCGGCCATCCCATGGAAATCATCCAGCAGCCCATCGACGCCCTTCTTCCATTTGCGGATATCGGCATTCGTCACGCGGACAAACTTTTTTGCCTTCGTCGCCACGCGATCCATCCGTTGCCCCATGTCGCCATCGGTCATCGAATCGGCAAAAAAAGTCACCGTCTGCTTCACATCGTCAACGTCCTTGAGAATCACGGACAAGCTCTTCTTAATTCCAGAAGTTCCCTCGTCAAACAGCCCGCGAACAGTATCGCCATCAGCAATCATCTTGTTCGAATCGCCCGTCAAGACGCTCATTTCGCGTTCGCCCATGAGGCCAGCCGTCACAAGCCTAAACTCGGAGTTCACCGGAATCTTCGTATCGGCAAGCACGCGAGCCGTCACATAAACAGCCTCGTCAGTCAGCTTCACAGAGACAATTTCGCCTTTGGCGATGCCGCGGACGCGGACCAAGTTCCCCGGAGAAAGCGTACCGATAGACTCGAAACGCACCACGAACGTGTAACGCTTATGGTAAGGGCTAGACGGGTGGTAAACGTACAGCGCCAAGCCGCACGATACCACAATGACCAAAAAGACAAGGCTAGCAAGAATGTTCTTCTTGACTTTAAACAGCAAACTATTCATAGAAAGACCAGTTCTGCGGATTAAAATCTAGCAAATCATCCGCATATTCGCCTTTAGCCTTCGCCTTAATCTTTTGCATCAACGACTCGTTGAAATCGCGAGCCACGTTCTGCCCGCTCATTTTCATGAGCACGTTCATCGCAATCACTTCCGAAATCACGGTCATGTTCTTGCCGGGAGCGACTGGCAAAACCACCTTCGGAATGTTCACGCCCATGACGTTTTCTTCCATTTCGTTTAAGCCAGTCCGTTCGTAAGAAACGTCTTGCCGCCACTGCTGGAGTTCCACGATCATTTCAATCTTTTTCACCTTGCGGATGGCATGGATACCGAACATCGAGCGGATATCCAGAATGCCCACGCCACGGATTTCCATGTGATGCCTGATAAGCGGGTCGGGCCTTCCAATGATAGACTTGCCCACATGGCTAATGTGCACCACGTCGTCAGCCACCATGCGGTGTCCGCTTTCCACAAGGTCGAGCACGCATTCGGACTTGCCCACGTTGCTATCGCCCACGTAAAGCATGCCCACGCCATAAACATCTACAAGGCTTCCATGAATAATGGCATGCGGAGCAAAGAACTCTTCCAAAATTCTCTGAGCCATCTTGAAAAACTCGAACGTATGGAGCGTCGTCGAGAATAGCGGAATATGCAAGCGGTTGCACATCGCCCTCAATTCGGCATGCGGAGTCTGCGCATGAGTCACCACCCACATCGGAGCGTGGAAAATAGACAGGCTCTCGAAAATCTTAGCCCGAGCTTCGGGCCCCACCGATTCCAAGTAGTTCCATTCCGTATGGCCTACTATCTGGATTTGGGTTGAGCTGTAAACTTTAGTATAACCCGCCATGGCAAGGCCCGGGCGGTGAAGTCCGCTATCGGTGATGCATGCTTCCCAGTCTTCTTCGGGACTATAGGGAACCAGCTGCAAATCCTTGCCGTAGCGAATAAAAAAGTCCCGCACCGGGAATCGTTCGCGGTGCAGGATTTTGAGATCTTGTAATCTAGACTCAGCCATTACGTCAATTCGGAAATCGGCTGGGACCTATGATCGTTCTGCTTGTCGTTGGCCTTCTTGAGCTGGACCTTGATACGTTCAAGCGTTACATCGACTGCCTTGCCCATGTTTTCTTCGTCGGCAGAAGCGACTACGACAGAACCGGTAATATTGACGGAAATTTCGCAATGACGCTGGTGTTCGACTTCGTGGTCAAGAATAACAGAGGCGCTGGTGATATTCGGGTAAAAACGAGCCAATTTGTCCATTTCTTCCTGAATGCGGTCCTGAAGACCGGCCGATGCGTTAAAATGACGAGCAGAAAACTGAATATCCATGATGAACCTCCATTATGTTAATGTTTAATATAATATTCAAAAATCCCTTTGGAACTTTCGTTCCGCATTTCTAGTATATACATCTTTTTCATTAAAAAATCCATACTAAAAATGTTTTTTAAATAAATATACAGTCCATTTTGGAATATTTGCTACAATTTTCTTTGATTTTTAGGTAAAATTTTTAATTCCTTTTCGCGATACTTGGCGACAGTGCGCCTTGCGACCTTGATTCCCTGCTTCAAAAGCTCGTCGCTAATGTCCTGATCGGAGAGCGGGGATGCCTTGTCTTCTTCGTCAATGAGCGTCTTGATAGCATCGAGAATACGCGCAGAACTCAATTCTTCGGCATCGGGGGCAGTCCCCTGCTTGATACCCGTGGTAAAGAACTGCTTGAGCTCGTAAATGCCGTAGGGCGTTTCCACGTACTTTTGGTCGGTCGCTCGCTGGACCGTGCTCACCGCCATGTGGATATCGTCAGCCACGTCCTGCAAAATCATGGGCTTGAGGAATGCAGGGCCGTTCTCGAAAAAGCCACGCTGGTGCTTGAGAATCGAACGCATCACAAGCTCGATTGTCGAAAAACGGTTATCGACCGCCTTGATGAGGTCCGTCGCCTTGAGAAGCTGCGCCTTGACGTACTCCTTGTCTTGCTTCGACGCGGAGGGATCGGTAAGAATCGCCTTGTAAGTCTGGTTGATACGTAGCGACTTTTGCAGCTTGGTCTTAAAACAGACGACATCGAAACCGCCACGCTTTTCGACGACCTTCAGGTCGGCATTGATGACATGCGAGTAGGAATTCGAGAGCTGGAAGCCCGGGTGCGGGCTCAAACGAGCAAGTCCAGACACGGCAGACTTGACTTCTTCGACCGAAACGTCCAAAGACTTGCTGATTTTTGCGTATTTCAGCAGCAAGAGGTTGTCGTATTCTTCTTCGAGAATGCGGATAGCCAACGGCGGAAAATTGGGTATCGCGTAAGCCTGGAGCAAAAAGCACTCGCGCTGGTCGCGGGCGCCAATACCGCTCGGCTTGAACGACTGCAACACGTGCACCGCCTCGCGAACCGGGAGGCTCGCCTTTTCGAGAGTCAATTCCTTGCGGAGAACACGCTCGATTTCGTCGATATAAGCATCGTCCGAAGCGACAACCATAGTTTCGGATTCGCTGTCGCGGTTCACATCGCAAAGGAAGCCATCATCGTTGATAGAGTTGATGAGGTATTTAACAAGCTTGCGGAAACGTTCTTCGGTCACGCCGCACTCTTTAAGCTGGTCGAGCAATTCGCGGGTGCCGCTCCAAAGGCGGAGCTGGTCTTCGAGCTGCTCCTGCAAGCTCTTGCCCACGTCCTTGATGGGGCGATCCCATTCTTCGTTCGAATCCTTGGGAGAGGCGTTCAAGTCGTTGAAAGGAGCGTCGTCATAAGACGTTCCGTCGCCCAAATAGCTATCCCAGTTCACGTTCGCGGAGTCGCCATCCAAATAGCTTCCATCGACTTCGGCAGTATCGTCCAAGGAGCCGCGAGCCAAGTCCTCGATATCTTCGGGAAATTCGTCGTTGTCGGCTGCACGCGGGTCCAGTTCCTCTGGATCCTTATCGACAGGAGGCAAATCGTCAAAGTCCCCGTCATCGACTTCCAAAAGCGGGTTTACTTCGACTTCTTCCTTAATGGCTGTTTCCAGTTCCTGCGAAGTTTTTTGAAGCATCTTCACGGACTGCAAAAGCGCCGGCGCCAAGACTTGGTCTTGCGACTGTCCTATATAAGCTTGCATTCCAAGATTCATAACAAACTCCTAATCCAAACGGAAAGAATCGCCAAGGTAAATGCGCCTTGCCTCTGGGTCTTTAGCCAAATATTCCGAGGAGCCTTCCGTGAGCACCTGACTTTTGTACATAATGTAAGCGCGGTCGGTAATCGAAAGCGTTTCGCGCACATTGTGATCGGTAATGAGCACGCCCATGCCGCGTTCCTTGAGCCCCGAAATAATGGACTGGATGTCGGCTACGGCAATCGGGTCGATGCCCGCAAACGGTTCATCGAGCAACAAGAACGACGGGTCGCTCGCGAGAGCTCGCGCAATTTCCAAGCGGCGGCGTTCGCCACCCGAGCAACTCATGGATTTTGTCTTGCGGATATGCGTAATCTTGAATTCTTCAAGAAGCTCTTCGAGCTTTCTTTTGCGTTCGGCACGCTTCAAGTTTTGCGTTTCGAGAATCGCCATGATGTTGTCTTCAACGGAGAGCTTGCGGAAGATGGAAGCTTCTTGCGGCAAGTAGCCGACTCCCAAGCGGGCGCGCTTGTACATCGGCTTGTCCGTCATCTCCACGTCGTCCAAAAAGATGTGCCCTGCATCGGGGCGCACCATGCCCACAATCATGTAGAACGTCGTCGTTTTGCCGGCGCCGTTCGGGCCCAAGAGCCCGACGATTTCGCCCTGCGAAACCTGAATGGAGACATCGCTCACCACCTGGCGGTGGCCATAAATTTTGCGCAGCTTGTCGGTGCGTATGGTGCTGACCAAATTTTTCACTGTGCGTCCTCCGTTTTTACAGATTCCTCATGACGTAGTCTTTCTCGACGATGCCTGATGATATTGTCAAGTTTCTTGCGTTTTTCGCTCCGCTTGTCCTCTAGCGAATCCGCGTTATTCAGCTTCGCCTTCGGCAAAGCCCTGTTCGCTCTCGCGATTGAATCCGCCTTCGCCAAAGAATCCTTCAAGGCTAAAGCCTTGTTGCGGTTTTCTTTTTCCATGTCGATGTATCGGCCGCTCGCGTTCGTCTTGCCGCCCATAAGCCTAAGCGACTTGACGGTGTTCTTTTTAGCATCGAACAAAATGTGGATAGTGTCCCCCGTCGCTTCGTTCTTGCCAGAAACCGTCCTGTCTTTTTTCACGTAAAAGTAGGTGCTCTGCGCCTTGCCCGAAACCACAGCGTGATCCATTCGACCTTTTTTAAAGAACAAATCCAAGCGGTTGCCGTCCATCAAATTGCGGTATTCCTTCAAGTCCGTTTCGTAGAAAAATCCCTTGGCGTTCACGTTCACGTAAAGGCGTTCAATTTTTCCTTTTTTAAATTCGCAATAAAGCGTGTCGCCAAACGCCTCGGTCACGTTGCCGGGATTGCCACGTTTCGGTTCTTCGTTCTGCACGCCGTGGGCATTGCGAATCACGAGCGCGGACTTGAGCATTTTGCCCGTTTCGTCAAGGACAAGGAAAATGGAATCGCCCGTGAGGTGGTAATTCTTCATGTCGCACGTCGGGTGGCCCTTCATGCTAAGCCAGTTCTCTTTACGATTAAAGTAACCCGTATCGCAAGTGACCACCAAATCTTTTTGCGTGAGCTTTACGTCGTCATAAGCCTGAGCAAAGCTCTTTTTGCGGTCATAGACAAGGAGCCGGGATTGAATTGTCACAGTATCAATCGTTCCGTTCTTGAGCTTTTCGTACTGATAAAGGCGTGGAGACATCGGCATCGTCACAATTTCTTCTTTGCGGTCGTACCTCAAATACTGACCCGCCAAGAGATAGCTCCCTGCGGAATCGCCCGCGCTCACTTCGCCAGAAGCAATTGCTATTTGGTCTTTGCGTTGATAAGAGCCGTTCTTAGCACGGATGAATCCAGACGGATGCGTAAAGAGGAAGCCGCCGCCACATTCGACAGACTCGGTATTGCGGTTCCAGAAAGCGCGCTGCGTCTTGAACGCGACACTATCATGAGCAAAATGGACGTTACCCAGCAGCAAGAGCGTTCCGCGTTTGCGGGCCACTTCGAGGTTGTCTGCATGGTGCATAATCAAAGGCGAAGACTGCGCGAACGCTTGGACAGACGCAAAAAACGCCACAGCAAAGAGCAACAAGAAGCGAGCCTTAATCATTTAGCCGCCCCTGCTTTAGAGTTCACGGGAACAGGCTGCGGAGCAGCCGGCTTCGGCCTTGCGCTTGGATTCAACGCTTTTGACGAAGAAGAAACCACCTGCGAAGACGAGGACGGAGGATCGCTTAAACGCTCGGCTTCCGCCTGCTTTTTGTCTTCGTCTTTAAGACGCTTGGCGGCATCTTGGAAAATGCCCGTCACGTCCGATAGAATCTTCCAGTTATCGAGTTTTGCATCGCTTTCAAAACCTACCCCTTGCAGCACGTCGCCATCTTCGGACACGACGCGCACATAACTTGCAGTTTTAACAAGGTTGTCTTTTTTGTTCCAAAGTAACGAGTCCGCACGGACAGAGGCTCCCTTAGGAGTCAAAGCGTAAACATGCCCGTAAGCATAAACGTAAGTGAACTTCATGTCGAGGCTTCCGGAGTCCGCTCGCAAGAACGCCACACGCTCGCCAACGGAATCGTAAATATCCACGAACACCGGACACACGGTCACAATTTCTTTGTCAGCCCAACGTTCAAGATAAGCCGTTTTGAGGCGCCAGTTGAGCACGCCCTTGTCGTAGCTGTCGAGAAGCGTCGTATCGGTAAAGAGCATCTGCGGGCGCTCGACGCGAATCCAAGGTTTAGGCTCTTCAATTTCTTCGCAGCCGAGAAACAACATGGCACAGAGGACGCAAGCGAAAAGCCCGAAAACACGGGTCGCCGAAAAACAGGCCGCCATAGCTGACCGAGCCTTAAAATCTGTCCACGCTGGAATTGCAAGCAAAAATCGTGCCATGATTACAAATTACAAATAAAAAGAGGCAGGAATTGGGAAATTTTGGAAAAATTGGGGAATTTTGGGCGAAAAACAAAAATACGGCAAAAGAGATCTACCGAGTGCCGACGCTTTTAGACTTCAGAAATTATTTAGTAGGAAAATTATTTTTCTGGTGGATGATTTTTAGTTGTGTGAAGGTAAAATTCATTAATTTAGGTTAACAACGACTTCATCGTCTTCATAGAAAGTCAAGCCACCACGCCATACAGATCCTGAACATACAACCTTGCCATCAACAAAGCTACACAAATTAGCGTTAGGTCGTAAGACATTTCCCCAAAAATCACCAACCGTAAACTTTATCGGGACTTCGATAGTATCTTTTCCATTGCGTAAAAGAACCGCTTCAAAAGCATGTTCACCAGGCATAAAGCAATACACATCATTGCCCCACGCACGGACATCATCGCATTGCTTAATCCATTCCAAATCTTTATCAAGACGCTTGTATGTAATCGTTCTTGCTGTAGTGTCTAAAATTGCATATTGGCAATATGCCTTATTAGAGTCATACGTAACTAAAGCATTTTTAATATAACGATATGGATCCAAGGAGTCTATAACAGACGTACCTCCTAAAACAATAATTTTTCCATCATTCCACTCATGCATTTTTTCTGCAAAAATTTTATGAGAGCATCCTTCAAATAATCTTTCTATCTTTATTTTCTTAGGTTTTTCCCCTATTTTCCAAAAAGAAATATCATTTTGAAAATCATAATAATTTGGATTGCCTCCTCCCCAAATTACCGAATCTGAAAGTTGCCCTCGAAAATATTCAAAATCATTTTCAAACCCATTATCTAGAGAATCCAACCATCTTGGGCCATTTTCTTGCACGCGATAATTATACAAGTACAATGTATGATGCCCCCAAGCACCCAAACCAACTATATCACCATCTTCATCACTAACTTCATACCAACGCCGAGCATCACCAACAATAACTAACGAATCATCAAGGAAACCAACAACTTTTTTGTCACCCCGATACGCCCATTCCTTATGAGATTCATCTTCAAAACTACACCCCCACATGCATACGCATGCGAGTGCAACTGCCAAAATTGCGAACAAGGGTTTAAAAAGATTTGTGTTCAAGGGTTTCATTCAATGTAAATATATGCAAGGTTTTGGATAAAGTCAAATAGTAATTTAAGAATATGTGATTAGTTCTGTGTAAGGTGGCCCCGCAACAAGTGCGGGGTGACAATGTAAGACTAGAGTTTACTGGATCCTTCACCCTTGCGGGTTCAGGATGACGCTCTCCCTTCCCCCTCATAAAAAAAGAGACCCCGGCACGGAGGCCGGGGTGACACTGTAATTCTAGAATTTACTGGGTCCTTCCGCCTACGGCGTCAGGACGACGATGCAAAAGGCGATGCCGGAACAAGTCCGGCATGACAGCCAATGTTAGCCTTCGCGGCCGAGCATGAACGCTTTCTTGTTGCCTTCGTGGAACTTTTCAGCGAAGAGCTTGTTCAAAGCGACGGTCCACTGTTCGACGGTGAAGTCGAAGTACTTGGAAAGCTTGCCGAGCATGGCGACGTTCAATGCCTTTACGTTTTCGAGCTTCGAAACATCGATATCTGCCGGAGTGAGGAGCACGCCGCCCTTCTTCAAGAAGGCTTCGTTCACGACAACCTGCGTTTCGTCAAAGACGACGAGGTAATCGGATTCGCCTTCCGGAATCATCGGGGACTGCACTTCTTCGCCCTTGGCAAAGCGCACGTCACTGGCGATGGAACCGCCGCGCTGGCTCATGCCGTGGACTTCGGCTTTCTTCACATCGTAACCTTGTTCAAAAACAAGTTCGGCCATCACGTCACTTGCCTTGATAACACCGGTGCCACCGAGGCCTGCAAACTTAACGTTAATTACGCTCATAATTATTCAACCTCTCTATTAAATGTTACCGTTCTTCTTGGCAGCAGCTTCTGCTTCGGCCAAAGCCTTTTCGGCCTTTTCCTTGTTTGCCTTGTCCCAAGCAAGGATGCTCTTGAGGGCGAGAATGCAGGGGCTCTTTGCGACGATGAGAGTGAGTTCGTCCTTTTCGAGGGATTCCTTCACGAGGCGCTTGAACTCTTCCGGATCTTTGACCTGGTTCACTTCATAAACGTTGTCGAAACCGGCAACCTTTGCGATTTCCTTGTAGTCAATCTTGTATGCCGGAGTGTGGTCGAGGTGACGGCCCGTACCCGGGTGTTCCTGCTGACCGGTCATAGCGGTGATGCTGTTGTCGAGCACGATGACGACGTGGCCCGTTTCCGGACGGTTGTAACCGGCTTCGACGAGGCCCGTGATACCGCTGTGGACAAACGTAGAGTCACCGATAACGGAGACGACTTTCTTGGCCTGTTCGCGCGGGAGCACGTTACGAAGACCAATGCCCATACCGATAGCGGCACCCATGTCAATCATGTAGTCCATGGCGCTGATCGGCGGGAGAGCGGCGAGCGTGTAGCAGCCGATGTCACCGGAAACAATGCAGTCGAGTTCCTTGAGCACGGCAAACGAGCTGCGGTGCGGGCAGCCCGGGCAGAGCATAGGCGGCTTGCCCTTGACCGGAACCGGATCCGGATTCCTGTCGCCAGCGATAATGCGGCGGACGCGGTTCACGTCGAGTTCGCCAAAGCGGAAAATCGGGTCGTACTTGGCTTCGACCGGGATACCGGCGGCCTTGATGTTTTCGGCAAGCCACGGGTCGTTTTCTTCGATGACCATGAGGCGCTTGCCTTCGAACTTCTTGGCGAAATCCTTGATGAGCTGCATCGGAAGCGGGTAGGTCATACCGAGCTTGAGGATGCTTGCTTCCGGGGCGGCTTCACGGACGTGGTGGTAGCTGATGCCGCTTACGATGATACCGAAATCTTCGCTGCGCATTTCGACCTTGTTCGGGCCTTCGGCAA